>DASPKR010000634.1:0-8024 GCA_035627975.1 Pyrinomonadaceae bacterium
CGCGAGGTACTCGCCGAACTTGACGGGCGCGCTGGTGCGAACCAGGTCGGGGTAGGGCGACTCGACGGCGAGCGGCAAAAACAGAAGGTCTGCGCGCCGCTGCACACCGGGCATCTCGGCGACGGAGAGGTGCGGGTGGAAGACCACGGCGGGGCCGCCTATGCCGCGCCCGGCCATCTCCTCTGCCCGCTGAGTGGTGTAGGCGTGGAGCTTCACTTCGGGGCGCCCGAGCCGTTCGAGCGCGGCCAGAAGATTGCGGAAGGCGTCGTAGTGCGCCTCGTAAATGGCGCCCGTATAGACGATGCGCACCTCGCCGTCGGGGCGAGGCTCGAACGGCTCGGGCGCCCCGAAGTGAAGCTCCACGCCTACACCACTCAGCGGGCGGAGGAGCTGGCCGGGCGCGGCATAGGCGGCCCCGCCGTGGTCTTCCACCCGCACCTCTCCGTCGCCGAGATGCCCGGCGTGCAGCGGCGCGCAGACCTTCTGTTTTTGCCGCTCGCCTTCGAGTCGCCCTACCCCGACCTGGTTCGCACCAGCGCGCCCGTCAAGTTCGGCGAGTACCTCGCGTCGCGGCGGCCGGTGCTGGTGCACGCCCCCCCCCGCTCCTTCATCTCATGGTACTGCCGTGAGCACGACTGCGGCCTCGTCGTGGACGAGAGCGACCCGCGAAGCTGGCCGAAGCAATCCGGCGCGTGCTCTCGGACGGCCCTTTGCAGGCCCGGCTAGGCGAGCGCGGCTGGGAGCGCGCGCGCGCGGACTTCGACGCCGACGAGGCGCGCCGCGCTTTCCTGAATCTTCTCGGCGACGGCGCGCGGGCGCGCGCGAGGGTGACTTCCGTATGACGGGCGGCGCGCAAAACAGGGGCGTGGTGGGGCCGCTCGTGAGCGTCATCGTCCCGACCTACAACTACGCCGCCTTCATCGGCGAGGCGCTCGAGAGCGTCCGCGCGCAGACCTACTCGAACTGGGAGTGCGTAGTCGTTGACGACGGCTCTACCGACGGCACGCGAGAGATCGTCGAGCGCTGGGCGGCACAAGACGCGCGCTTCCGCTACGTGCGGCAGGAGCGCAGGCGGCAGGCCGTCGCCAAGAACCGCGGCATCGCCGAGAGCCGCGGCGAGTACCTTCAGTTCCTAGACGCCGACGACCTCATCGAGAGCCGCAAGCTCGAAGAGCACGCACGCGCGCTCGAAGTGCGCCGCGACGCGCACGTCATTTACGGCGGCGCGCGCTACTTCCGCACAGACCCTTCGCGCGAGCGCCGCTACTCGATGCGCGAAGAGGACGCGCCCTGGATGCCGGAGGTCTCGGGCTCGGGCCGCGGCCTGCTGTTGGAACTCGTGCGCCACAACATCATGCCGATAAACTCTGCGCTGCTCAGGCGCTCGGCCGTCGAGGAGGTGGGCGGGTTCGACGAGGACTTGCCGCTGGCGGAGGACTGGTACTACTGGCTGCGCTGCGCCGCGCGCGGCCACTTATTCCTCTTCGACGACGCGCCCGGCACTCTGGCGCTCGTGCGCTCGCACCCGGCGAGCTCGAGCAAGAACCGGCGCGACTTCATGGAGCACGTCGTGAGGATGAGGCGCAAGGTCGGCTCGCTCGTCAAGGACGCGGAGGCGCGACGCCTCAACCGCGAGCTGATGGCGGAGGCCGAGGCGATGCTCGGCATCGCGGAGGTGACCGAGGGGAACCTCGCGCGCGGCGTCCGCCGGCTGCTGAGCGCGAGCGCCAAGCGCGGCAAGCCCCGCTGGCGGTTTAAGTACCTGCTCTGCGCCCTCGCCGCGCCCTTCGTCCCCCGCGAGCGCTTCGGCGAGTTCTCGACGAACTCCCTGACGCGGCCCGTGAAGGGGCAGCGCTGACGCCCCGCGGGCGGCGAGACCCCAACCACGGAGGCACGAAGGCACGAAAGAGGGCCGGGACTTTTTGTGCCTTCGTGCCTCCGTGGTGAAAATTTTTAGTGACGCATGACAGTCGAGCTGTCAATCATCATCGTCAACTGGAACGGCGGCGAGCTGCTCGCCCGCTGCGTGGAGAGCGTCGTGGCCGCGCCGCCTTCGGTCGCATACGAGGTGGTGGTCGTTGACAACGCCTCGGGCGACGATAGCCTGGCGATGATGCGCGCGGGCTCCGGCGCCTCGGCGCTGGAGCGCGACGGGAGACTTCGAGTCGTCGAGAACCGGGACAACAAGGGCTTCGGCCGGGCCAACAACCAGGCGTTCGCGATGACGAAGGCGCCGCTGCTATTTCTCCTCAACCCCGACACGGAAGTCACGCCCGGAAGCATTGACCGGCTGATCGCTACGGTGCGGCAGGGCGAGCGCACGGGCGGCGCCGGGCCGAGGCTAGTCAACTCGGACGGCTCTCTACAGGTGAGCGTGTGGCGCAACCCGCCGGCCGCGTGGGAGATGCTGGTGTCGGGCTTGAGGCTCTACAAGCTCCTGCCGGGGCGCCTGCGCGGCGAGCTGCTCCTCGCTGAGTTCTGGCCGCACGACCGCAGGCGCGATGTGACTATGCTGAGCGGCGCCGCCATGCTCGTCCGCCGCGAGGTGATAGAGCAGGTGGGCGGCTTCGACGAGCGCTTCCACATGTACGGCGAGGACAACGAGTGGTGCCTGCGCATCGTGCGCGCCGGCTGGCGGCTCGTCTTCGAGCCGGAGGCTGTCGTGCTACACCACGGCGCGCAGAGCTCCATGAAGCGCTGGGGCGCACAGGAGAAGCTGCGCGTCCAGGCCGAAGCGCTACTCGACTTCCAGCGCCTCTGCCTCCCGCGCCGCAGCCGCATCGCCAACCTCGCCGCCGGCTGCTTCCTCCTCTCGCTGCAACTCGCGGCGCGCCGCCTGCGGGGCCGCGAGAGCCGCGACGTGGGGACGACTCTCCGCCTCTACGCGGAAGACTTGCGGCGCGCGCTGCGCGGCGGTTGAGGCCGAGCAAAGACCATGACGGCCGGCGGCAAGGGACAGTCAGGCGGGAGCGACGCGCTCGGCGGCGTGAGCGTCGTCGTCCCCGTCAGGGACGAGGCGGGCTCAATCGCGCGCCTGCTCGGAGCGCTCGCGCGTCAGACGCTTCTCCCCGCCGAGGTCGTAGTGGCAGACGGCGGCTCGACGGACGCGACGCGCGATCTCGTGCGCGAGTTCGCTGCGCGCGCGCCCTTCCCGGTCGTGCTCGCCGAGGCGGGGCCCGCGCTCCCGGGCCGCGGGCGCAACGTAGGGATTGCGCGCGCCTCGCGCGAGTGGGTCGCGTGCGTGGACGCGGGGACTGTGCCGCGCGAGGGCTGGCTTGAAGAATTAGTGAAGGCCGCGCGCGCGTCGCCCGAGGCGCTCGTCGTGTTCGGGCAGTACGAGGCGAAGGCGGACAGCTTCTTCACGCGCTCGGCGGCTGCGGTCTATGTGCCGCCGCCGGGCGAGCCCGTGCGCTCGACGGCGTCGCTGCTGCTCCATCGCTCGGCGTGGGAGCGCGCCGGGCGCTTCCGCGAGGACTTGCGCTCGGCCGAAGACCTGCTCTTCTTCCGACATCTCGACGCGGCAGGCGTCGCCGCGGTGCACGCCCCCCGCGCCGCCGTCGAGTGGGAGCTTCGGCCCACGCTCGCGAGCACCTTCCGCAAGTTCACGACCTACTCACGGAACAACATGAGGGCGGGCCTCGCGCGCGAGTGGCAGTTCGGCGTGGCCCGCTTCTACCTTCTAATGTTGACGGGCGCGCTGCCCGGCCTCGTCTTCTGGCGGCCGCTACTGCTGCTCGCGCCGCTCGCCCTTCTGCTACGCGGCGCGCGCCGCCTCTGGCGCTGGCACCCGCCGGGGACGGGGACGGCTCGCCGGCTCGCCTCCCTGTTTAATCTGCCGCGTTTGTTGATGGTAACATGGGTGAACTTAGTGATTGACGCGGCGACGTTCTACGGCCTCTTCCAGTGGTTCATACACGACCACACAGGGCTGCCCGAGGAAGAATGAAAGAGATGTCAGATGTCAGATGCCGGGTGCTGGTCTTTATTGACATCTAGCGCCCGGCATCCGGCATCTTCCGAGATGCCTGTCAGCACCCTCTACCTTTGCTACTTCGGTTTGCGCGAGCCGCTGGTGCAGACGCAGGTGCTCCCCTACCTGCGCGAGCTCGCGGCGGGGGGCGTCGTCGTCAACCTCCTCACGTTCGAGCCGGATTTGGAGGCGCGCTGGCCGCCCGCGGCGCTCGCCGAAGCAAGAGCAGGATTGGAGGCCGAGGGCGTGCGCTGGCTATGCCTGCCGTACCACAAACGGCCGTCGCTGCCCGCCACCGCCTACGACATACTGGCGGGCGCGCGCTTGGCCGCGAGGCTCGTGCGGCGTGAAGGGGTTCAAGTCCTTCACGCGCGCTCGCACGTCCCGGTGGCGATGGCGGTGCTGGCTCGCGCGCTCGCGCGCTGCCGAGTTGTCTTCGACGTGCGCGGCCTGCTGGCCGAAGAGTACGCGGACGCGGGCGTGTGGCGCGTGGGCTCCCTGCCTTACCGGGCGGTGAAGGCTTTGGAGCGCGCGGGGCTCAGGCGCGCAGACGCCGTCGTCGTGCTCACCGAGCGCATGCGCGAGTGGCTGGCGCGGCAGGGCCTGGCCGCGGGCGCGAAGGTCGAGGTCATACCGTGCTGTGTTGACTTGTCGCTCTACGCGGCGGCGGGCGCGGGCGAAGAGGATGAAGGCGGGGCCGGCGGCCGTTTCGAGGTCGTCTATGCAGGCTCCGTGACTGGGCTCTACCTGCTCGAAGAGATGGCGCGCTTCTTCCTCGCGCTGCGCGAGCGCAGGCCCGGCGCTTTCTTCCGAGTGCTCACAGCCTCGCCACCGGCCGAGGCCGCCGAGAGGCTCAGGCGCGCGGGGCTCGCCGAAGGGGAGTTCTCCGTCGGCGCCGTGGCGCCGCGCGACGTACCGCGCGCACTGCGCCGCGCGCGCCTCGGCGTCTCGTTCCGCAAGGCGACCTTCTCGCAGATAGCCGCCTCGCCGACGAAGGTGCCTGAGTACCTCGCGGCGGGCCTTCCCGTTGTGAGCAACGCGGGCGTGGGCGACACGGACGAGCTGCTCGCGCGTGAGCGCGTCGGCGTAGTCGTCCGCGAGTTGACGCCCGAAGGGCTGGCGAGGGCCGCGGCCGAAGCCCTCGCGCTTGCCGACGAGCCGGGCGTCTCGGCGCGCTGCATGGGCGCCGCGCGCAGGAACTTCGACCTCTCCACGGTCGGCGGCCGGCGCTACCGCTCAGTCTATCGCCGCCTCGAAGAGCAGTCGGCCGCGCCCGAAGCGTTGAAGGCAGAAGGATGAAAAAGCGATAGGCTGTCGGCAATCAGCTATCGGCAGAAGCGAGACCCGCGGCCGGCGTTTTGAGCTGAAAGCTCATAGCTGATGACTGACAGCTTCTAAAACCATGCGCGTTCTCGCAATAGTGCCGAGCATCTACGACCGCAACCCGAGCCAGCGCTACCGCATCGAGCAGTGGGAGCCGCTGCTGCGCGAGCGCGGCGTGGAGATTACCTACAAGCCCTTCGAGTCGAGGGAGCTCAACGAGGTTCTCTACCAGCCCGGCCGCACGGCCGAAAAGGTTCGGCTCGTCGCGCGGGCGCTCGCCCGCCGCCGCGAGGACGTGCGCGGGGCGCGCGCGTTCGACGCAGTCTATATCCTTCGAGAGGCGGCGCTGCTCGGCCCGCCCTGGTTCGAGAGGAGGGTAAAGCGCTCAGGCGTCCCCTTCGTCTTCGACTTCGATGACGCTGTCTTCGTCCCCTACCGCAGCCCCTCGAACGGGTACTTGAGCTACCTGAAGTTCCCCGGCAAGACGCGCGAAATCTGCCGCATGGCCTCGCACGTCATGGCGGGGAACGACTACCTCGCCGACTACGCCCGCGAGGTCAACGACCGCGTCACCGTCGTCCCCACGACGATTGACACCGAGAAGTACACCGTAGAGCCCCGACCGCCGAACAGCGTCCCCGTCATCGGCTGGACCGGGAGCTACAGCACCGCCCAGCACCTGCAAACGCTCGCGGGCGCGCTAAGACGATTGGCGCGCACGGAGCGCTTCCGCCTTCGCGTCGTAGGCTCGCCGGGGATGCGTCTGGAAGGCTTCGAGGGCGTGGACGTCGAGCAGGTCGCCTGGCGCTCCGAGACAGAGGTCGAAGACCTTCGCCCGCTCGACGTGGGCGTCATGCCGCTGCCCGTTGACCCTTGGAGCCGCGGCAAGTGCGGCCTCAAGGCTTTGCAGTACATGGCGCTCGCGGTGCCTACAGTCTGCTCGCCCGTCGGCGTCAACTCCGAGATAATCACGGACGGCGTGACGGGGATGCTCGCCTCGACCGAGGACGAGTGGGTAGAGAAGCTCACGCTGCTGCTGCGCTCGGCCGAACTGCGCGAGCGCCTCGGCCGCGCCGGCCGCCGAAGGGTCGAGGAGCGCTACTCGGCCGCCGTACAGGCCCCCCGCGTCTTCGAGATATTCGAGTCGGTCGCCCGCGAGGCCGGCGCGCCCCGGCCGTCTCCCGCCGGCCGCGGTTCGGTCGCTGTGCCGACGGGCGGGCGGGCGCGGGCGGAGTGAAGAGGATGGCACGCCGGAGCAGCAAATCGCGCCTCGCCGTGTTGGCGCTCGTGGCGCTGATGCCGGGGTTTTTGAAGCGGCCGCTCTACAGGTGGCTGTTCGGCTACCGCGTGGGGCGGGGCGTGCGCCTCGGGCTGAGCCTCATTGACGCGGGCGAGTGCGAGATAGGCGACGGCGCCTCGATAGGCCACCTGAACGCTGTGGTGGGAGTCGGCCGTCTGAAGGTCGGCGAGCGAGCGCGCATAGGCCACCTGAACGTGATACGCGGGGGCGACGAGGTGGACATCGGCCGCTGGGCCGAGATCATCCGCATGAACGAGATCAACTCCATCCCCGACCCCGTCGTCGTCAACCCCACCGACCCGCGCTTCCGTTTGGGCGACGGTGGCGTCGTGACGACGGGCCACAAGATAGACTTCACCGACAGGGTAGAGATAGGGCGCCGCACCATCCTGGGCGGGCGCAACTCGTCGGTGTGGACTCACAACCGCCAGCGCACGCGGCCCGTCGAGATAGGGGAGTTGAGCTACATCGGCTCCGAGATTCGCGTGGCGCCGGGAGGCGTGATACCATCCCGCTGCATCGTAGGCATTGGCTCCGTGGTCACGGGGCGCCTGGAGGGCGAGTACAACTTAATCGCCGGCGTCCCCGCCAAGCCCGTCAAGCGGCTGAGCGAAGAAGACCGATTCCTGATAGAGAACAAGACGAGACCTGACCTGCCGGACGACATATAGGGCGGTAGTCAGTAGCCAGTAGTCAGTAGGCTCCGCATTACGGCCGCTAGCGCTGACTCCGAACGAACCGCCGAAGAGGGTGTTCCTACTGGCTACTTGCTACTGACTACTTCTTTATGAACGCCCTGCTCGTCCTCGCGGCCCTCGCGGCCTCGGTCGGCATAGCCTTCGCAGTGCCAGGCGAAGGCCCCGGCGCGATAGTCGTGTGCGCGGCGGTGGCCGGGCCGGCGGCCCTCATCATCAGCCGCCACCAGACGCACGCCGAGTTCCTGCTGCAAGTCTTCGTCGGCGGCCTCGTGCTCAGGATGCTCATCGGCGCCGTCATCTACGTCGCGCAGTTGCAGGGCTTCTTCGGCGGCGACGCGCTCACATACGATAGCGTCGGCATAATGCTCTTGCAGTACTGGCGCGGCGTCGTCAGCTACTCGACCTTCGACGCTTCGGCCAGCATCTTCCTATATCGCAACTGGGGCATGCCCTACGTGGTCGCGGCCGTCTACGCCGTCGTCGGCCAGAACATGCTGGCCGTGCAGTTCTTCAACGCCGTCGTCGGCGCGGCCACCGCCCCCGTCATATTCCTGTGCGCCCACCACATATTCGGCAACCTGCGGGTGGCTAAGCTCGCCGCCCTGTTCGTCGCCTTCTTCCCGTCGCTGGTGCTGTGGTCGTCGCAGGGGCTCAAGGACGGGCCGATAGTCTTCCTGCTGGCGGCGGCCATGCTCTCGACGCTGAGGCTGGGCGAGCGGCTGAGCGTCAGGCA
>DASPKR010000635.1:0-3258 GCA_035627975.1 Pyrinomonadaceae bacterium
GACTCGCCCGCGGCCGAGCCCGTCATCGGGAGATCGTCGTCAACCCCCAAAGCCATTCCCCTTCGAGAGACCTCTAGAGACACGCAAGACGTTCTTGAGTATAATCCCTCCCGCCCTTTCCACCGACACTAAATTTAAAGACCGATGACTTCAGCGACAGCAACGAAGGCCCCGCGCGGACTGCTTCTCGCCGCCGCCGTCATGGCCTGCGCCGCGCTGATGTCCGCCTGCGCGGCGGCGACGGCGCCGGCCGAGACCGGAAGGCCGCGCGCAGACGGGCCGCCCTACCCCGTCGTGCTGACGGAATCGCAGGAGCGGCGCGAAAGGGCTCTGGCCGGCTGGGCGCACGTCACGGGCGCGCTGCCCGTGCGCGGCGGCGCCGCCGCCGTAGGCCCGACGCCCGAGCTTCAGCCCGTGACGGCGACGGCGCGTTCGCTCCCCGCCGGTCTCCAAACTCCGCCGCGGCTCCCCAGGGTCGTCATCGAAAACGAGGCAGAACAGTCCGAGGAGGAGACGCGCGAATCGCTCCGCCGCTTCATCGCCGCGGCGGCGCCCCTGCTCGGGGTGGAGCCCGCGCGCGTCTCGCTCGTCGAAATCACGGACGCCCCCGGCGGCTCAAAGCGCGCGGCCTACAGGCAGAGCCCCTTCGGCTTCCCGCTCCGGAACGGCTACGGCCTAATCGAAATCACCTTCACGCCCGACCTGCGCGTGACGGGGCTGACGAGCACGGCCGTCCCCGATTCCGACAGGCTCGCGCGCTCGCTCGAAGCCGTCGTGCGGTCTGTCACGGCCGAGGCGGCCGTGGCCTCGCTCGCGAACCGCGCCGTCACCTTCACAGGCCCCGCCGGCGAGCGACAGACGCGCACGCTCACTCAATCCGACCCCGCAGAGGCGCGCGAGCTGGTGGTCTTCCCCGTCGAGCGGTCGGGGGCGGTGGCCGCCCTCGAGCTTCACCTCGCGTGGGAGATCGCCGTCGGCGGCGGGCAGGGGCCGCCCCTTCTCGTTTACGTTGACGCGGTGACGGGCGAGCAGCTCGCCGCCGTCCAGTCGCCCTGAATGGAGCGCGCCCACTACCGGAATTTCACGTTTTGTGGTTGAATACCTCGTCGGCCGCGGCCCGCGCCCGGGAGTTCGGAGGCGCGGGGCCGGAGCGCGGTCGCGCAGTTGATGTTTGATATTTCGTGAATCGAGAACCCTAACGGAGTGCTTAATCGCATGCAGTATGATCCGACGAACAACATTTCCTGGCAGTTAGGTTACAGGGGGAGAGTGGCGGTTTTCATTGACGGCAACAACCTTTTTCACGCGGCTCGGTTCCACAACATTGACATAGACTACAACAAGCTCCTGCGCGTCCTCCTGGGCGACGGGAGGCTTCTGCGTGCCTTCTTCTACACGGGCGTTGACGTGGGGGCGGAGCGCCAGCAGGGCTTCCTTCTCTGGATGCGCCGCAACGGCTTCCGCGTCATTCACAAGGAGCTGAAGACCTTCTACGACGGCACGCGCAAGGCCAACCTCGATGTCGAGATAGCCGTTGACATGCTCAGCCTCGCCGGCCGCTACGACACGGCCGTGCTCGTATCGGGCGACGAGGACTTCGTCTATGCCGTCAACGCCGTCGCCTACAAGGGCTGCCGCGTCGAGGTCGCCGGCTTCCGCTCCAACACGGCGCCGAAGCTCATAGACGTTGCCGACTACTTCATAGACCTCGGCGAGATAGCCGACAAGGTGCGCAAGGAGCCGAACCACTCGCACCGCTACTACGACAACACCCCCCCCCAAGAGCCGCACCACGCGCAGAACAACTTCGCTCAGCAGCAGCAGACCGGCGGCCACGGGCCGGCCGCGCGCCGCCCCGCCCCCGGCCCCGAAGACCTCATGCGCGAGGGCGACGACGCGGGCGGCGCAGACTCGCCCGAAGAGGCGCGCCGCCGCCAGGAGGACTTCGACGAGCACACCGCCCACGTCCTCTCCGACCCCGTCATCGCCGACGAGGCGGATCAGTTCGCCTCCCGCTCAGACTTCGTGCGCATCACCGACGACCAGTAAGCTGTGAGATGAAGCTGTTCACCGTCGAAGAGGCAAACACGCTGCTGCCGACCGTGCGCCGTATCGTCGAGAGGGTAAGGCGCGCCTACGCGCGCGTCTCGGCCGGGCGCGAGGCGGCGCGCGAGGCGGCCGCTGCCGGCACCGAGCGCGGCGGCGGCGGGATGGCCGGCGGCGCCGAGTACGTAAGGGCCGTCACGGCGCTCGCCGCGAACGCCAACGAGCTCGAAGAGCTGGGCGTCCAGCTAAAGGACTTCGAGCGCGGGCTCGTTGACTTCCCGTCCATGCGCGACGGGCGCGTGGTGCTCCTGTGTTGGCAGGCCGGCGAGGGCGACAGCCTGGAGTGGTGGCACGACCTCGAAGCGGGCTTCGCCGGCAGGCAGCCGCTCTGAAACTGCCGGCGGGCGGGGAAGACTTTCCAATGGCCGTAACGCTTGAGCGAGAGGGAAAGCCGAAGGGCGACGAGACGGGGCCGGGCGGCGAGGGCCGCGACGCGGGGCCGCCGCACGGGCTCCTGCGCGAGTACTTCGAGTCGGGCGTCGTCACCGTCATCATGGCCCTCTTCTTCATGACATTCGTCGCGCAGGCGGCGGAAGTCCCCTCGGCCTCGATGGAGAACACCATCTTCGTCGGCGACCGCTTCCTCATCAACAAGTTCATCTTCGCGCCCGGCCCCTCGCTCCCCTTCCTGCCGCAGCGCGAGATACGCCGCGGCGACATCATCGTCTTCAAGTACCCGTCCGACATAGGCACGGACGACACCGTCTCGCGCGACCGCGTCGAGCGCTACAAGACGCTCTTCATCAAGCGCGTCATAGGCCTGCCGGGCGAGACTGTCGAGGTGCGAGGGGCGGACGTTTTCGTCAACGGCCAGCGGCTGCCCGAGCACCGCGTCACGGCCCTAGACCCGCAGCTCGGCAACGACAAGGCAGAGCTTAAAGACCTCCGCCAGCCGGCGCGCGGCGACGAGCCCTACACCGTCTTCTACTCGCAAGGCACACTCTCCGGGACAGACCGCCCCTCCTCGGAGTTCCGCTACAGCGTCGGCAAGCCCTTCCGAATACCTGAGAACGAGTACTTCGTGATGGGCGACAACCGCGACAACAGCAAGGACAGCCGCGTCTGGGGGACTGTGCCGCGCCACCTCGTCGTCGGCCGCGCAATGTTCGTCATATGGTCTTACGACGAGAGCGCGCAGCGCGACCCCGGCCT
>DASPKR010000636.1:0-11131 GCA_035627975.1 Pyrinomonadaceae bacterium
CTCGACAAGCTCGAATACGACCTGCGCCAGAACGTCGTCAGCCACATGCGCTCGAAGGGCTACCTCGAGGCGCGCACCGGCGAGCCGCAGGTCGAGGAGGTCTCGCAGACCTCCATCTCGCTGACCTTCGACGTGGACGAGGGCGACCGCGTCCGCGTCGTCGACATCCAGTTCGAGGGCAACACGGTCTTCTCGGACGGCGACCTCCGCGGCTCGATGAAGCTCGTCAAGGAGGCCGGGCTGATCTCGCGCTTCAAGGGGCAGGACATCCTCCACCTCGAAAAGCTCGAATACGACCTGGGCCGCAACGTCGTCGGCCACATGCGCTCGAAGGGCTACCTCGAGGCGCGCACCGGCGAGCCGAGGGTCGAGGGCGTCGGGCCGCGCCGCACGGGCTTCCCCGTCCTCCCGCTCCCGCTCCTCTCCTCCGTTGACGAGGGCCTGCGCATCACCGTCCCCGTCACCGAGGGGAAGCTCTACCGCCTTGGCGAGATAAAGATCGAGGGCAACTCGATCTACTCCGAGGACGTCATCCGGCAGGTCATCGGCCTCAGGCCCGGCGAGATCGCCAACGCGCAGCGCATCGTCAAGGCGCTCTCGGAAGACCTCGACAAGCTCTACGGCCGCGCCGGCTTCATACAGTACGAGTACGACATCAACCCCACGTTCAAGCCCGACCCGCAGCGCCCGCAGGAGGGCATAGCCGACTTCACCATCACCATCACCGAGGGCAAGCAGTTCAGCCTGCGCCGCCTCGAGTTCGCCGGCAACACCTACACGCGCGACAACGTCCTCCGACGCGAGGTGGCCGTCAACGAGGGCGACATATTCGACCAGACGCTCTGGGAGTATTCGGTGCTCCGCCTCAACCAGCTCGGCTTCTTCGACCCGATTGACAAGGAGAAGGACGCCAACTTCCGCACCGACGAGGAGCGGGGCGAGGTCGAGATAGAGCTGCGGGTCGCCGAGCGCGGGCGCAACCAGATAGCCTTCAACGGCGGCGTCTCCGGCATTGGCGGCTCGTTCTTCGGCCTCGAGTACTCGACGAACAACCTCTTGGGCCGCGGCGAGTCGCTCTCGTTCCAGTTCGCCTTCGGCAACCGCCAGCGCTCGATCCTCTTCTCGTTCACTGAGCCCTACGTCAAAGACCGCCCCATCTCGATCGGCTTCACGGCCTTCACCGAGTCGCGCAAGTTCTTCGGCGAGGGGACGATACTCTCCGAGAACCTGGCGGCGCTCGCCGGCATCACGAACCCCATTGACTTCTTCAACGTGAGCGAGGAGAACCTGTTCACGCAGAACACGACAGGCGGGTCGCTTTTCGCGAGCGCGCCGCTGTGGGAGTTCTGGAAGCCGCGCAGCAGCCGGCTCGTCCGCATCGCGCGCTCGTCGCGCATAGGGCTCTCCTACTCCATCTCGCAGTCCTCCATCGAAGACCCGCCGGTCAACGAGCAGGACGACCGCAGCTCCTTCATCCCCGTCGTCTTCGACCAGCCGAGCATCCTGACGAGCAGGGTCACGCCCTCCTTCGTCTTCGACACGCGCAACGGCTCGATTGACCCGACCGAGGGGCAGCAGGTCACTTTCCAGCTCGCCTTCGCGGGGGCGGGCGGCGACGTTCGCACCTACCAGCCGTCCGTCTCCTTCATGCGGTTCATGCCGGTTAGGCGCAAGCGCTCCGAGAACCCCGAGGTCTTCGGCTTCCGCCTGGTCGCCGGCCACGTCGGGAGCTTCGGCATCACCGAGCAGGTGCGCAGGGCGCAGGAGACCTCGCTCTCCTTCATCAACGGCGTCCCCATCTACGAGCGCTTCTTCCTCGGCGACGAGTTCTCGATACGCGGCTACAACGTCCGCTCCATCGGCCCCGTCGTCCCGCTCGAAGTATATGTGACGACGCGCGGCGTCCGGGCCTCGGCCGTCCCCCTGGGCGATGAGGTGGTGGACATACCCGGCCTCTCGGAGTCGCTGCGCGAGCGGCTCGCGACGCTCGGCACCTTCACGGGGCCGACGGGCGCGAACCCCGTCATCGTTGACCGCAGCTTCCGACTGCTCGGCGGCGACACGCAGCTTCTGGGGAACTTCGAGTACCGCGTGCCCATCTTCGGCCCCCTGCAACTGGCGGCCTTCGCCGACATAGGCTCGGCCTTCAACCTGCGGACGAAGACCGACCAGATATTCTCGACCGAGTTTTTGCCCGACCAGCCGTTCATCAGCCGCCTCGGCGGCATCAACGGGCTGGTTCGGCTGCGCAACCCGCAGCTCGCGGCCTCGCAGTTGACGGGCGCCCTGCTCGTTCAGGGCGACCGGCTGCTCACGCGCGACGAGCTTCAGGCCCTGGTCGGCGCGGGCTCTTTCGACCCGGCGACGGGCCTGCCGCTCGGGGTGCAGTCAGTCTTCCTGCGCGCCACGCCCACGGACGCAGACCCGACGGCCGGCGTGCAGACGAACACGGTGGCGCGCATCTCGCAGAGCCTTTTCTCGAAATTAGGCGACTACCGATCCAGCCTCGGCGCCGAGTTGCGCATCCAACTGCCGGTGGTCAACGTGCCGTTCCGTTTCATTTACGCGTACAACCCCAACGCGAAGGTTGACTTCCTCGGCGAGAAGAGGAGAACCTTCCGCTTCAGCATCGGGCGGACTTTCTAGAACGTCTGGGATTTCAAACCACGCGGGGCGCCGCCGAGCAGGCGGCCCGCCCTTTTAACTAAGGTAAGGAGCAGTACAAGAGACATGAAAGTGATCCGTAACATCGCCGCCGCATTCGCCCTCGCGGCCTTCGCCGCCGTGAGCGCCAGCGCGCAGCAGCCCGCGGCCAACCGCCCCGCGGCCCCCGCCACGGGCGCGCCCGCCGCCAACGTCCCCGACGGCAAGATAGCCATCATTGACACAGAGGAGTTCGCCAACCCGCAGTCGGGGATAGCGCGCCTCATCAACGCCTTCAACACGATGGAGCGCGAGTTCAAGCCGCGCCGCGACGAGATAACCACTCTCAAGACGCGCTACGACGCCATCGTCAAGGAGGTTCAGGACACGCAGAAGGTCGCCGACGAGAAGACGCTCGCTGCGAAGGCCGACCAGGCCGAGACGCTCAAGATAGAGATGGAGCAGAAGCAGCAGGCCGGGCAGCGCGCCTACGAGAAGCGCTGGCGCGAGCTCTCCGACCCGATCAACCGCGACATCAACGCGGCGCTTCAGAACTACGCCCGCTCGCGCGGCATCACGCTCGTCATTGACATCAGCAAGATGGGCGGCTTCGTCATGGTCGTCAACGACCAGGTTGACATCACGAAGGCTTTCATCGCCGACTACAACCAGCGGAACCCGGCCTCGGCGGCCGCGGCCGCGCCGGCCCCGAACCGCTAGGCCCCGACTGACGGCGGCCGAGGCGACGAGTGACGAGCGACGAGCTTTGCCCGCTCGTCGCTCGTCGCGCGTCTCTTTAACCATATGGAAACGGTTCTCGACATCCTCGCCATACAGGAGATCCTGCCGCACCGCTACCCGTTCCTGCTCGTTGACAGGATAGTGGAGATAACGCCGGGCGAGAGGATCGTCGGCGTCAAGCAGGTGACGATAAACGAGCCGTTCTTCCAGGGCCACTTCCCCGGCGCGCCCGTCATGCCGGGCGTCCTCGTCGTCGAGGCGATGGCGCAGGTCGGCGCCGTCTATGCGCTCAGGCAGATTGAAGACCGCGACCGCAAGCTCGTCCTCTTCAGCGGCATAGACAACGCGCGCTTCCGAAGGCCGGTCGTCCCCGGAGACACGCTGGTGCTGACGGTGACGCCAGTGCGCGTCGGCGGCCGGGTGCAGCGCATGCGCGGCGAGGCGCACGTCGCGGGCCAGCTCGCCGCCGAGGCCGACATCATGAGCGTCGTCGCCGACCGCAAAGCGGTGAAATGAGGGGCCGGGGGTTAGGGGCCAAGGGCTAGTAGAAAGCAGAAGTCTTTCTCTGGCCTCTGGCCCCTAGCCCCCGGCCCCTAGCTTTTATGGCCGTCTTCGTACACCCTTCGGCAATAGTGAGCCCGCGCGCAGAGCTCGGCGACGGCTCGCACGTCGGCCCTTACTGCACGGTGGGCGAGGAGGTTCGCCTCGGCGAGCGCGCCCGGCTCGAATCCCACTGCGTCGTGGACGGTCGCACGGAGGTAGGCGACGACACGCACATCTACCCGTTCGTCTCCGTGGGGCTCGCCTCGCAGGACTTGAAGTACAGGGGCGAGCCCGCGCGCACCGTCGTCGGCCGCCGCTGCCGCCTGCGCGAGTTCGTCACAGTCCACCGCGGCACCGAGGGCGGCGGGATGCTGACCTCGATAGGCGACGACTGCCTCATCATGGCGCAGGCGCACGTGGCGCACGACTGCCGTGTGGGCGACGGCGTGATAATGGCGAACGCCGCCACGCTCGCCGGCCACGTCACAGTTGAAGGCGGCGCGAACATCGGCGCATACTCCGGCGTCCACCAGTTCTGCCGCGTCGGCCGGGAGGCATACGTGGGCGGCTACTCGGTCGTCGTCAAGGACGCGCTCCCGTTCGCGCTCACTGCCGGCAACCACGCCAAATGCTACGGCCTGAACACCGTCGGCATGAAGCGGCGCGGCTACCCGCGCGAGACCATTGACGCCCTGCACCACGCCTTCCGCCTCCTGCTCTCCTCCAGGCTCAACACGACGCAGGCGCTCGAGCGCCTGCGCGCCGAGTCGGGCGGCTCCGCGGAGGTCGCCGAGCTCATCCGCTTCATAGAGACCTCCGAGCGCGGCGTCGTCAAGTGACAAGCTCATGCGCTACGGCCTGATTGCGGGCAACGGCAGATTCCCCTTCCTCGTGCTTGAGGGCGCGAGGCGCGCGGGCGTCGAGATGGCCGTCGCCGCAATCAAAGAGGAGACCGACCCCGAGATTGAGAAAGTGGCAGGGAAGCTAACGTGGGTCGGCATCGGCCAGTTGGGCAAGATGATCCGCTTCTTCAAGCGCGAGGGCGTGGGGAAGGCGATCATGGCGGGGCAGGTCAGGCACGTGCAGATATTCAGCGGCGCGCTCCCGGACGTGCGTATGCTTCGCATGCTCCTCGCGCTCCCGCGCCGCAATACCGACGCCCTCATCGGCGGCGTCGCGGCCGAGTTGGCAGGCGAGGGCATCGAGCTGATTGACTCGACCTACTTCCTGCAAGACCACCTGCCCGGGGAGGGCGTGCTGACTAAGCGCGCCCCGGACGCGCGCGAGCGCGGCGACATCGAGTACGGGCTGGAAGTCGCGCGCGAGATCGCGCGTCTCGACCTGGGGCAGACGATTGTGGTTCGGGCGCGGGCCTGCGTCGCCGTCGAGGCGATGGAGGGTACTGACGCGGTGATAGAGCGCGCGGGGCACCTCGCGCGCGGGCGGCTGACTGTGGTGAAGGTCGCGAAGCCGGGACAGGACATGCGCTTCGACGTGCCCGTAGTCGGCCTGCCCACGGTCGAGACGATGGCTGCGGCCGGCGCCACCTGCCTCTGCGTCACGGCCGGCAAGACCCTCATCTTCGACAGCGCCGAGATGCTCGCGCTCGCCGACCGTCACCGCATCTCGGTTGTGGCCGTGCCGCCCGTCGGCTAAAACGATGACGGAATAAAAACGCGCGGCGGGTGGACGACAGCGGCGCTGTCGTCCACCCGCCGCGCGTTTTCGCCTGCCGCCGTCTAGTCTTCGGCGGGGCGCGGGCCGGCGTCCATGCCGCGGGTGCTGACCTGGTTGACGACTCTCACCTTGAGGTCGTCGTGGACTCGCACCTGGCAGGAGAGGCGCACGTTCTCGGCGAGCCCCGTCTCGCGCGCGAGGCGCTCGCGCTCGGCCTCGCCTATCTCGCCGGGGTCGCCCGCGACCACCTCCACGCGGCATGTCGTGCACTTGGCGTTGCCGCCGCAGCGGTGCAGTATGTCAATGCCCGCGTCCTCGATTGCGAGCACCAGCTTGCGCCCGTCACCCGCTTCGAACGACTGTTTGCCCGTCGCGGTCTCCGCTTCGATTCTAGGCATGCCCCCTCCTCGCGCCGCTTAGGCCGTGAACGAGGAGCCGCAGCCGCAGCCGCCCGTCGCGTTCGGGTTCTTGAAGGTGAAGCCCGAGCCCATCACGTTCGTCACGTAGTCAATCTCGACGCCGTTGAGGTACTGCGCGCTGAACATGTCAACGAACAGGCGGACGCCGTGCGAGTCCATGACGTGGTCGTTCGGGCGCGAGCTCTCCTCGATGTTCAGGCTGTACTGGAAGCCCGAGCAGCCGCCCGGGACCACCCTCACGCGCAGGCCCGCCGTCTCCGGCAGCCCCTCCTCGCCCGCCATGAACTTCCTTATCTCCTCGGCCGCCGCCTCCGTCACGTTCAACGTCATCGTCGGAATTTGTGTCGCTGCCATTTTCTTCTCCTTTTTTATTGCCTTTCGGTCTTCGGATTAAGTAATCAGCTATCGGCACTCAGCTCTCGGCGGTGCCGGAAAGCTGACTGCTGATAGCTGATCGCTGATTGCTAACGAGCCTTGCCGAGCACGACTAGCTCGGGCTTCATCGCCTCTATCGAGACCTGACGCGCGACCTCCTCGGCCACGCGGCGGAAAGCCTCGGCCTGCGGCGACGCCGGGTCGCTGACGACCACAGGCACCCCGCGGTCTCCGCCCTCGCGCACCTCGACGCCGAGCGGTATCGCCCCCAGGAAGGGGACGCCGTACCCCCGCGAGAGGCGCTCGCCGCCGCCCTCGCCGAAGATGTTATAGCGCGTGCCGGTGTCGGGCGCGACGAAGTAGCTCATATTCTCGACGACGCCGAGCACGGGGACGTTGACGGCCTCGAACATCCTCAGCGCGCGGCGCACGTCGGCGAGCGCGACCTCCTGCGGCGTAGTCACAAGCACCGCCCCCTGCACGGGGACTAGCTGGGCGAGCGAGAGCTGCACGTCGCCCGTGCCGGGCGGCATGTCAACTACGAGGTAGTCGAGCTCGCCCCACTCCACGTCCTGCAGGAACTGGCGCACGAGCCCGTGCAGGATGGGGCCGCGCACTATCATCGGCTCGTCGCCCGGCTTGAGGACTGCCATGGACATGAGCCGTATGCCGTGCGCCTCTAAGGGGACGAGCTTGTTGACGTTCACCGTAGGCCGCTCGCGCGCGACGCCCATCATCAGCGGCACGTTAGGCCCGTACACGTCCGCGTCCATCAAGCCCACGCGGGCGCCGTCGCGCGCGAGGCTCACGGCCAGATTCACCGCCACCGTTGACTTGCCGACGCCGCCCTTGCCCGAGCTTACGGCGATGATGTTGCGCACGCCCTCGACGCTGAGCTTCTCGCCCATGCCCCGGCCTTTAGGCACCTCGGCGTCCATCGTCACGCTCACCGAGGTCACGCCCGGCAGGCTCGCCACGGCCGCGCGCGACTGCTCCTGCAACTGCTCGCGCACGGGGCACGCCGGGGTCGTGAGCACGACGCGGAAGCTCACGTCGCCGCCCTCGATCTTCAAATCCTTTATGAAGCCGAGGCGCACGATGTCCTTGTTCAAGTCCGGGTCTTTGACCCGCGAGAGCGCCCCGTAAACTTCAGCCTCAGTCACTTGTGCCATGTTCTTAAACAGAAGCCTTTCAAGCCCTGCCGCCCGCCTTCTTCTTCGGCCTTAAAATTTTGTACGAGCAGCGCGGCGCGCCGCCCGCTATGCGCGACTCGCGGACGACTTCGGCGCCGAGGAGCTCGCGATAAACCGTTAACTCGCGCTCGCAGAGCTGGCCGTACTCGCGCGCCAGCTCGGCCTGCGGGCAGTTCCACTCCGTCAGCAGGTACGAGCCGTCCGCGAGCCGCTCGGCCTCGGCCTCGTAGCCCATCTCGCCCAGAAGCTCGGCGAGCCGCGTCACGCGCGCGTCGAACGCGAGCCCTTCGAGCTGCGGGCGCAGCCGCGAGATCGTCTCCTCGGCGCAGCCGCAGAGCACCGCGTCCAGGCCCCGCTCGCCGAAGACCTCGCCTATCTGTCTGAGCACCGCCTTTGCGAACACGTCGTAGCGGCGCGGGAAAAGCTCGCCGGCCTTCTCCGTCAGACGGAACAGGTGTGCGGGGCGGCCGCGGTCGCCGCGCTCCGGCGCGTGCTCGACGTAGCCGTCGCGCTCCAGAACGTCCAGGTGCTTGCGCACGCACTGCTTCGAGACTTCGAGCGCCGCGGCGAGCTCGTCCGCGCTCGCCCGCCCGCGCGCGCGTAGTAGCTGCACGATCTCCTCGCGCGAGGCGCCGAGCCCGATTTTTACGGCTGCGACCACGACGAAATTCATGCTACGTGCCGCCACCCCTTTTGTCAACCGCGCGGTTGTTTTATCCGCCCCCGGCACAAATGTTTCCGCGCCGTGCGCGCGCGGGTTTAGAATCATCAGCCTGTTCGGGAGAATTTTTAAGCCTATGCAAGACGTTCTCGGGCGCTTCTCAAACAGGGTCAGCGACTACGTGAAGTACCGCCCCGGCTACCCGCCGGCCGTGCTCGAACTGCTGCGCGAGGAGTGCGGCCTTACGCCCGCTTCGGTCGTGGCGGACGTGGGCTCGGGGACGGGGATTCTGTCGGAGCTGTTTTTGAAGAACGGGAATCTAGTTTACGGCGTCGAGCCCAACCGCGAGATGCGCGAGGCGGGCGAGCGGCTGCTGTCGGCTTACGAGAACTTCAAAAGCGTTGACGGGCGGGCCGAGGCCACGACGCTTGGCGACGCGAGCGTTGACTTCGTGACGGCCGGGCAGGCCCTTCACTGGTTCGAGCCACGCGCGTCGCGGCGCGAGTTCGCGCGCGTGCTAAGGGGCGGCGGCTGGCTCGTCGTCGTCTGGAACGAGCGGCGGCTCGACTCGACGCCGTTCCTAGCCGCCTACGAGCGGCTCCTTCAAACTTACGGCACGGACTACAAGGAGGTCGCGCACGCGGACGCGGGCGGGGCGCTCATAGGCGGCTTCTTCGGCGAAGGCGGCGCGCGCCTGAAGAGTTTCGACAACGCGCAGACGTTCGACCTCGGCGGGCTTCGCGGCCGCCTGCGCTCGGCCTCCTACACGCCCGAGCCCAGCCACCCGAACTTCGAAGCGATGATGGCGGAGCTGGAACGGCTCTTCGTCGAGCACGAGCGCGGCGGCCGCGTCGTCGTCGAGTACGATACGAACGTCTATTACGGGCAACTAAGAGACTAGAGGCTAGAGACCAAGGGCTAGTTGTAGCGAGTGTTTTTTAACTAGCCTCTAGTCTCTAGCCCCCGGCCCCTGTTTTAACTTGACAGGCGCGGCGTGTGTCGCCGATACATAGTCTTCGGTCTTCCCCTTTAGAACGTTTAAGCCCCATGCCGAAAAACAGAGACGCAAGAGAGACGGGTCGCAGGTCTGCCCGGCCGGCGATGCTACTGGCCGCGGCGCTCTCGGTCTGCGCGCTGGCGCCGGTCGCGGCCGCCGGGCGGCAGAGGAAGCCGGCGGAGAAGAAGCAGCCGGCGGCGCAAAGCCCCGCCGGTAGCGCGCGCTCCGCTCGAGTCCCTTTGGAGACGCTGCTCTCGATAATGGCGGCGGAGGACGAGCGGCGCTGGGACGCATCGGAGCTGGGCGGGCTCTTCACGCACGCGAGCGCGGCCGTGCGGGGGCGCGCGGCGCTCGCGGCCGGGCGCATCGGCGACGAGGGGGCAGTAGCGCCGCTCTCGGCGCTCTTGAGGCGCGACGCGGACGAGCCTGTGCGCGCCGCGGCGGCCTTCGCGCTCGGCGAGATAGAGTCGGGCTCGGGCGCAGACGCGCTCATCGAGACGCTGCGGCTGTCCAAGTCGGCTCCGGTGCGCGCCCGCGCAATCGAGGCGTTGGGCAAGATCGCCGCTGCGCTCCCCGAGTCGCAAGCAGACTTGAAGCGCAGGAGCGGCGAGGCGATAACGGCCGCCGTCGCGGCCGAGCAGAGGCAGGCGAGGCCCAACCGCTCTGTCCTCCTTCTCGGCCTGACGGCGCTCCTGCGCGCGCGGCCCGAAGGCGCGGCGCGCACCGCGGCCGCATCCCTCAACTCGCCCGACGCGCGCGTGCGGGCCGACGCCGCCAACGCGCTCGCGCGCATGAGGGCCAAGGAAGCTTTGGAGCGCCTGCGCGCGATGCTCTCGAACGACGCGGACGCGGTCGCGCGTGCGAACGCAGCGCGCGCGCTCGGCGCGGCCGAGGACCCGGCCTCGTTCGACTCTCTGCTTGAGCGCGCCTCGACAGACCCGGACTCGCGCGTGCGCGTGAGCGCCGTGCGCTCGCTCGCGCAGCTCAAGGACGCGCGCGCCGCAGACCGTCTCATCACGCGCGGCGTCGAGCTGCTCGCCACCTACAAGGCCCTGCGCGCGGGCTCGAAGGCGAGCCCCGCGGAGGTCAACGAGCTTCTCGAAGTGGCTACTACGCTGGGCCGGCTGCTCACGAACACGGGCGACGAGCGCGCGGTGACTCTCTTGAGGCAGGTGCGCGAGGCGGGCGTCGGCGCGCCCGAGGTCGAGACGGCGCTGGCGCGCGTAGCGCCCGTGCAGTACCTGCGCGACCGCGCGCTCGTTGACGACATGAACCGCGCCGCCGCGTCGAAGAACTCGGGCGTGCCGTGGCAGAAGGTCTCGGCCGTAGGGCAGGGCCTGGGCGAGACGGCGGGCCTGTCGAGCGCTATGGTCGGCAACGCGGTCGTAGGGCTCCAGGCCGACGCGCAGATAATGCTGCGCTCTCTCATTGACAGCCCGAACACGCCGCCGCTCGCGGTCCCGGACCTCCTGCGCACGCTCGCGGCCTTCAAGCCGGCCGACCTCGCCTCGGTCGCGCGCGCCCGCCTCGCGGCCGACGACGTGATCGTGCGCGCCACGGCGGCGGAGATTCTCGCCGAGCTCCCGCCGGACGCTGAGACTGCGCGGGCGTTGGCGGCGGCGCTCCCGCGCGCCCTGCAGGACTCTATGAACGACGCCGCGCTCTCCATCCTCGGCGCGCTCGCAAAGCAGCAGGGGGCGGAGGCGACCGGGGCCATCACGAAAGCGCTCGAAGTCACAGACTACCTCGTGCGCCGCCGCGCCGCCGACATACTGCGCGAGCGCTCGGGCGGCGCTCAGGCCGAGCGCCGCGTCGAGACGGTCGCCACCCGCAACCACCGCGCGGACTACGAACGGGCGGCCGCGCGCATAGGCAAGCAGGT
>DASPKR010000637.1:0-3714 GCA_035627975.1 Pyrinomonadaceae bacterium
CTTGCCGGCCCGAACCGCGTCGGGCTTGATGATGCCGAAAGTAAGGTTGCCTGCCTGTTCCGCCATTAAGTCCCCTTCAGGAAAATTTTTTAAAACGCCTCAAGCCGTCGCGCGCGCGCCAAGCTCTTCCTTCATGGCCTGGCCTATGTCGGCGGGCGAGTGGACGACCCGGATGCCGGCCTCCTCAAGAGCCTTCATCTTTTCGGCCGCAGTCCCCTTGCCTCCGGCGATTATCGCGCCCGCGTGTCCCATGCGGCGGCCCGGCGGGGCCGTCTGCCCGGCGATGAAGGCGACGATGGGCTTCGTCACGTTGTCTTTGGCGAAGGCTGCGGCCTCCTCCTCGGCCGTGCCGCCTATCTCGCCGATCATCACGATGCCCTCGGTCTCGGGGTCGTCCTGGAAGAGCGCGAGCGCGTTCAGGTGCGTGGTGCCGACGATGGGGTCGCCGCCGATGCCGATGGCCGTTGACTGGCCTAAGCCCAGCGCCGTCAACTGCCCGACCGCCTCGTAGGTGAGCGTCCCCGAACGGGAGACGACGCCGATGCGGCCCTCGCGGTGTATGTGGCCGGGCATGATGCCTATCTTGCACTTGCCGGGCGAGATGATGCCGGGGCAGTTCGGGCCGATGAGGCGCGTGGGCCTGTCGGAGAGGTACTCCTTGACCTTAACCATGTCGAGCGCTGGGATGCCTTCGGTGATGCAGACGACGAGCGGGACGCCTGCGTCGGCGGCCTCCATGATGGCGTCGGCTGCGAAGGCGGGCGGGACGTAGATGACGGAGGCGTTCGCGCCCGCCTCACTCACGGCCTCGGCGACGGTGTTGAAGACGGGTATGCCCTCGTGCGTGGTGCCGCCCTTGCCGGGCGTGACGCCGCCGACGACCTTGGTGCCGTACTCCACCATCTGCTTCGTGTGGAACGAGCCCTCTTTGCCCGTGATGCCCTGCACGACGAGGCGCGTACTTTTGTCAACGAGAACGCTCAACGGTTTTGACTCCTCGCGCTCGGCCCCCGGCCGGGCGCGTCGGCCCGGCTGAGAAGCCCCGAATTTAATTGCTTGACTTAGGCGCCGAATATACCACAGCCCGCTCGCCCTCCCGAAACGAGCCGGGAGGGCGAGCGGGCTTAAGTCACGGCGGTTTTGGAACGCGCCCTTAATTCGGCGGGGGCGTCACCACGAGCTTTGTGTTCTTCGTAGCCCCGTTCGCCGTCGCTCTGACGTTCACGTTCGACGGAGCGCTGACCCCGAAAGTCTGTATCGTGAAGGTCGCCTGGTTCGAGCCGTCTATCGTCAGCGTCAGCGGGTGAACGGGGTCGCCCGTATTCGGGTCAATGAACGAAGCAACGTTCCGCTTGCCGGTCTTCAGGGTCACTTGTATGCCCTCGCTAGTGGAGCATTCAAGCTTGACAGTCCCCGTGCTCTGCCGCCCGCCCTCCACAGAAGAGGGCGAGACGGACAGGCTCCTGATGCCTATGGGCATGACGGTGAGCGGCGCCGACGCGCTCGACGGGCCGAAGGCGGCCGTCACCTGCCCGGCCTGCAGAGCGACGATCTCCGCAGTCTCCACCAGGAGCCTCGCCGAGGACTGCCCCTTCGGTATGCGGAGCAGCAGCGGCGACGAGGAGTCGGGGATGTTGGTCGTAGCCGCCAGGTCGTCGGAGATTTCGACCTCGATGTCCGCGGGCGGCGCGCTCGTCAGATTTACCTTCACTACAGGCTTCTGGCAGGAGGCGCCGCCGGGGACGCTGTCGGGCGTGACCTCGACGGAGGAGATGCCGAGCACGGTGGTCGGCTGCCGCGCCGTGTTGTTCGACGTGTTGTTGTCGGTCTCGTCGGCCGAGACGGTGGCCTCGTTGGTGTACTGGCCGGCCTGCGTGGCCTCGACATCCACAATGACGATGGCCTTGCCCTTCTTCACAGCGCTGTCGAACGTGCCGTCGAAGACTCGCATCGTGCCGAGAGCGCAGTTGACCGTGTTACCGGTGAGCGTGCAGCCCGCCCCCGTGAAGTCGCTTGAGGCGTCGAGGCTCACGCCCGTCGGGGTCAGCCCCGCGGGGAGAGTGTCTGTGACTACGACGTTGCTGGCTTCGAGGGGGCCGCGGTTATAGACGCGCAGGGTGTAAGTGAATGACGCGCCGACCGTCAGAGGGTCTGCGGAGTCGCGCTTGGTGATCTCAAGGTCTGTGGACGGGGCTGCCTCGAAGGCGCCGATATCGGAGCCGTCGCTGGCGTTCGTAATCGCCGCGTTGTCGAAGGGGCGGTCGGAGCCACGCTGGTCTTTGTCGAGGCCGAAGCTATCTCCCTTGTCTATGGCGGGGCTTCCCGAGAGAAGTTCATGCGTCTGCGTCGGGCCGCCGTTGTTCTGTAGTGGGCCGAGCACGGGGTCTTGGCCCGTGATGTCCGTGCCGGGGTTCTGGCTCTCGACGATGGTCGCGTCGGTAGTGTCCTCGATGAGGTTGTAGCCCTGCGAGTCGAGCGTGCCGAAGGCGTCCGGCCCCCCGCCGAAGGCCTCGTCGTTGTTGGCGATGATGGTGTTGCTGATGGAGGCCGTGCCGAAGATACCGCCGCCGGCGCCGGCGGCGCCGTCTTCGAAGTCGCCGGCGCCGCCGGCGCCTGCCTGATTGCCGCTTACGGTGCAGCTTACCAACGTCAGCGAGCCGCTGTTAAAGAAGCCGCCTCCTCCGCCGCCTCCTCCGCCGCCGCCGCCAAAGCCGGAGACGCTGCCGCCGCCGCCTGCATGGTTGTCGCTGACGGTACAGTTCGTCATCGTCAGCGAGTTGGAGTTAAGGACGCCGCCGCCGTTGCCGCCCCCGCCGCCGAACCCGCTGCCAGAGACGCCGCCGCCGGCGCCCGCATGGTTGCCGCTGACGGTACAGTTCGTCACAATCAACGAGCCGTTGTTAAAAAGGCCGCCGCCCCCGCCCCCGCCGCCTGCGGGGCGAAAGTCGCCGACGTCGCCGCTGCCGGCGCCTGCATGGTTGTCGCTGACCGTGCAGTTCGTCATCGTCAGCGTGCCGGCGTTGTATATGCCGCCCCCATCACCGCCTTTGCTGCCGTCCCCGATCTCGTCTGGCACTCCGTCCCCGGCCCGGTTGCCGCTGACCGTCACGCCCGTCAGCGTCAGCGTGCAGCCGGCGCTGTTGTAGATGCCCCCGCCGTCAATGACGGCTGCGTCTTCGCCGTCATCCGCGTGGCCGCCGCTCACGGTCAGCCCCGAGATCGTGACCGTCGCGCCGCCCGTTACGGTGAAGACGCGGAAGCGGCCCGCCGAGACGGAGCGACTCACCGTCAGCAGGCCCGCGCCGGGGCCGTTCATCTCCACGTTGGTGGAGAGGTCGGGCAGAGCCGTCGCCAGTGTGATTGCCCCCGTGGCGCCGATTTCGATTATGTCGTCGCCGGCCGAGGCGTTCGCCTCCTCAATCGCGGCGCGCAGCGTGCAGACGCTCCCCGCCGTGGCGCAGGTGCCGTCGCCGGCCGAGGCGTCCGGCGCATCGCCCGTGCTGTTGACGTTGAATGTGGCGGCCGAGGCGCTCTGCGAAGCGGAGAGGGCGATACAGAGCAAGAGGGCTGCGGACAGGGAGCCGCAAAGGCGGGTGAAGGAACGCATGGGGGAATACTCCTTCCGTCTGAATTGTTCGGGGCCGGAACGCGGCGCGAGTGGGGCCGGTGTTCCAGGTCAGGGCCGTCGAGTGAAAGGGTTGGAAGGCGCTTAGG
>DASPKR010000638.1:0-2267 GCA_035627975.1 Pyrinomonadaceae bacterium
GGGAAGTAAGGGACGTTGGCGGCTTCAGTCGCGCGTGCAACGTCCTCCCGCGGAGGCGGAATCACCGAGCGGGCGAGCGCGAACCAGACCTCGCGCGGCACGCGCGCCCTCGCGCGCGCCGCCCGCGGCCCCGGCCCGGCCGGCTCACGGCAGGCTTACCAGGGAGGGAAGTTTGAAGTGTCTGCTCTCATCGTCTTAAAACCGTAAATCGTGAATCGTCAACCGTCAACCGTAGTCGTCAGTCATCAGTTCGTGTCTTTAACTGACGACTGTTGACTGAAGACTGGTAACTTCGATTGACGATTCGCGGCTACTCACGCCTTCGCCCCGGACGCGCGCGAGCCGCGCACGCGCTCGGTCTCGGCCTCGAAGATGTAGGCCAGAGATTTATAGATGAGCTTGGCGCAGAGGAAGGCCGAGGCGTTCTGGCCCTCGACGTAGGCGTACTCGTTCAAGTCCATGCCGACGACGCGGCGCTTGCGCGCGAGCGTGCGGACGAGGCCGACCGTCTCGTACCAGCCCAAGCCCCCCGGCTCCGGCGTCCCTGTCTGCGCGACGAGCGAAGGGTCTAGGCCGTCAATGTCAATGGTCAGATAGACGTTCTCGGTCAGGCCGTCAACGGCCTCGTCCCACCAGTCCGTGCGGCCCACGATGTCCTTCGCCCAGAAGATGCGCGTCGGTAGCGTGTCGAGCGCGCGCGCCTCGTCGGCCGAGATGGAGCGTATGCCGACCTGCACGGCAGGCACGCGCAAGTCCTTCACGACGCGCGCCATGATCGAGGCGTGCGAGTGCGGCGTGCCGTCGTAGCTGTCGCGCAGATCGGCGTGCGCGTCTATCTGCAAGACCGACAGGTTCTTGTACGCTTCGGCGTGGGCCTGTATGACGGGGCCGCTCACGGAGTGCTCGCCCCCTATCATGCAGACGAACTTGCCCGTCGCCGTCAACTCTCTCGCGCGCTCAAGCAGCCGCTTCATCATCGCCTCGGGCGGCTCGACCGGCTCGGTCAACTCCACGGTGTGGATGCCTAGCTTATAGACCTCCGCGTCGGTCTCCTCGTCGTACAGTTCCATGTTGCGCGAGGCGTCTATGATTGCCATCGCGCCCTCGCCCGTCCCCCCGCCGTAGGAGACCGTCCCCTCGTACGAGATCGGCCACACCAGCACGCGCGCCGACTCGAAGCCGGAGAACTCCTCCTCGGCGATGCCGCCGAAGTTCATCGGGAGGTCTGCTGATTCGGACATGAGGGAAGTATAAAGTAGCCGGTAGCCAGTAGCCAGTAGCGCTCCGCGCCGCGAACGCCGGCGCCTCCCGCCACCACCTTTTACCGGCTACCGCTTTTTACGGAACCTCGACGAGCATCTCGCGGCCGTTGAAGGTGAAGGTCGGGCGCTTGCGGCCCTTCATGTACTTGGCGGCCGTCTGCGAGAGCGAGGTGACGAGGATGGGGAGCGCGATGGTGGCGTCGCAGTTGACGTAGGCCGTGGTCGCGCCGCGCTGGAGCTTGCCGAAGATGACGGACTCGTCGCCCATGTTGGGCGAGGAGCGCCCGCCGGGGTGCGGGGCCTCGGTCGAGATCTGTATGGCGTACTTGTGGCCGCGCGCGGGGCTCTTGATGATGCCGGTGGCGGCCTCCATCTGGTGGACGAAGCTGCGCGAGGCGCCGCCGCCGATGTTGATGACGCCGGAGACGCGGGCGCGCGCGCCGACCTGCATCAGGTCTAGCACGTCCTGCGCGAGGTCGAAGCAGAAGCTGTTCTTCTTCTCGAAGCGCGCGCCCGCGATGCCGACGGTGATGGAGCTGTCGGAGATGGTCGGGCAGAAGACGGGGATGCGCGCCTTGTAGGCCGAGGTGAGCACGCCGTCGTCCGTCGCTATCTCGGCCAGCTCGCGGCCCAGGAGGTGCAGGAACTCGCGCGTCGAGTAGGCGCGCCCCTGGTCGAGCTGGTTGGTGAAGCCGCCGACCCACTCGTCCGCCTCGCGGTACTCCTCCTCGCTCGCCAGCACGTCCCACATCCGGTTGATCTGCGACGCCTCGAGCTCCGAGTCGGTCATCGACGGGTGCGACTGGAAGTGCTGGCGCCCGAGCGTCTCGTGCAGGTCTTGGAAGAGCAGCGCGCCCGAGCAGACCATCACGTCCACGAAGCGGTTCTTGATGACGTAGGCGAGCAAGCGGCGCATGCCGGCCGGGATGAGCGCGCCGGAGGCGGCGACGATGACGGTCGTGTTGTCGCCGAGCATGTCGAGCCAGATGCGGTGGGCCTCGGCCA
>DASPKR010000639.1:0-2310 GCA_035627975.1 Pyrinomonadaceae bacterium
CAAGCTCGCGTGCTCGCTCGACGGGCGCATAGCGACGAGCACGGGCGACGCGCGCTGGATAACGGGCGAGGAGTCGCGCGCCCGCGTTCACCTGCTCCGCCGCGAGAACGACGCCGTGCTCGTCGGCGCGGGGACCGTCGCGGCGGACGACCCGCTCCTGACCGACCGAAGCGGCCTGCCCCGCCGTCTCCCCCTGCTTCGCGTCGTACTAGACGAACGCCTCTGCCTTACGCCCGGCTCGAGCCTCGCGCGCACCGCCCACCAGTCGCCCGTCCTCGTCTTTACGTCTGAGGTCGCCGACGAGGCCAGGGTCGCGCAACTCGAAGAGTGCGGCGTCGAGGTCGTGCGCGACGCCTCGAACGGGCGCGACCTCGGAGCCGTGCTCGAAGAGCTTAACCGGCGCGGCGTGCAGGGCCTGCTCGTCGAGGGCGGGGCGAACGTCGCGGGCGCCTTCCTGCGCTCGGGGCTCGTCAACAAGGCCAGCTTCTTCGTCGCGCCCATAATCCTCGGCGGCGACGCCATCGGCGCCGTCGGCGGCGCAGGGGCGCTGAGCGTCGCAGAGGCCGCCCGGCTCCGCGACGTTGAAATCACACGCCGCGGCGACGACGCGGAAATCACCGGCTACTTAAAGCAGTGAAGCCGCGCGCGAAAAAGAGTCTGGGGCAGAACTTCCTGGTTGACGAGGCTTACGCCGAGCGCATCGTCGCGGCGCTGGGGCCGCGCGAGGGCGAGACCGTCGTGGAGATAGGGCCGGGCCGCGGCGCCCTGACTTCGCGGCTGGTCGGCCGCGTGGGGCGCGTCGTGGCGGTCGAGCTCGACCGCGAGCTGGCGCCGCTCCTGCGCGAGCGCTTCGCGGCGCACAAAGACTTCACGCTCGTCGAGGCCGACGCGCTCTCTGTTGACTTCTGCGAGGCGATAGCGCCGGCCCCGACCGCCCGCGTCGTCGCGAACCTTCCTTACAACGTCTCCACGGCGATACTGCAAAGGCTCCTCGGGCAGAGGCGTTGCCTGACGGAGCTCGTCCTGATGTTGCAGCGCGAGGTGGTCGAGCGCATCACGGCCCCGCCGGGCTCGGCGGAGCGCGGCTACCTGTCCGTGCTGGCAGAGGCTTACGCGGAGGCGCGTGCCTTATTCGACGTGCCGGCCGGCGCCTTCCGCCCGGTGCCGAAGGTCTGGAGCACGGTCGCGCGCCTGCGCGTGCGCGAGTCGGCGGCGCTCGCAGACGTGGACGAGGGTCGGCTGTGGCGGGTCGTGGGCGCGGGCTTCGCGCAGCGGCGCAAGACGATTTTCAACAACCTGCGCGCGGCGCCCGCCGAGTTGGGCGTCGCGGCGGCGGGCGGGGCCGCGAAGGTCTTGGAGCGGGCGGGGGTCGAGCCCTCGCGCCGCGCAGAGACGCTCACGCTCGAAGAGTGGGCCGCCATCACGCGCGCTCTTTGACGAAGGGCGCGCTCTCTGCCTCGTCATTGCTTGAAGATGAGCGCGCCTTCGAGCTGGCGCATGGCCTTCTTCGTCTTTGAGAAGTTGCGGTCGAGTATGACGACGAAGCTCTCGCCGGGGATTTCGAGCCGCGTGACGAGCCTGTGCAAAAGGTCGCTGTCGGCGGAGGCGCTCCTGTACCTGTACCAGCGCTTCTTCGTCTCGACGCCGAGCACGTAGAGCGGCTTGTCGGGGAAGTGCTCAAGACGCTTGCGCGCGAGGTACGCAGCCGCCACGTCGCCGAGCCCGGCGAGCTGCCGGCGCAGCCGCTCTACCTGCTCGGCGGGCATCTCGTGCGGCGCAATTTCCTCGCCGTCGCGGAAGGCCGCGCGCTCGTCTCCCGCGCTCTGTAGCACGTCCAGATGACGAAGGAGGCGCCGCCGGTACTTCTCCGCCTCCTCCTCGCGCCCGCGCTCGCGCAGGTAAGCCTGTATCATCTGGCAACCCTGCCCGGCGCTGTCGGGCTCTGCCTCCATCGCGCGCTCGACGTGCGCGATGCCCTCCTCCTCGCCGCGCTCCAGGAGCAGCGAGCCGAGCGCGAAGCTCGCGCGGGCGTGCCTGGGCTCACGCTCGACAATCTCGCGAAGCAGGGGGATGGCAGCGTCGCCCCCTTCAAACTCCAAAGTCCAGTAGGCGCGCTCCCAAGCCTCTTCGATTTTCAACTCTCCGGCGGCCGCTCTCTCATTCAGCTCGGCCAGCTTCTTGCGCCCGGCCTTCACCTCCTCGTGGCGCTGGCGCCAGCTCCCGGAGACGACCGACGCCCAGCCCTCTTCGAGGCGCTCTGTGAGCGCGCGGCTCAACTGCTCGCCGAGGAAGTGCGCGGCGGCGCTCTCG
>DASPKR010000640.1:0-11533 GCA_035627975.1 Pyrinomonadaceae bacterium
CGGCTGCTGCGGATGCCGACTCGCGCGGCGCGGCGGCGGCAAGCGCGCGCGCGGGCCGCCTGCGGCTCCTCGTCGTTGACGACGACGAGTCGGTACGCGAGCTTCTGCGCGAGATTTTGGAAGCCGAAGGCCACGCGGTGAGCGCCGCCTCAAGCGGCCCCGAAGCCCTGTCGCTCTTCCGGCCCGGCGACTACGACGCGGTCTTCACTGACATAGGCATGCCGGGCATGAGCGGTTGGGAGTTCGCAGAGGCCGTGCGCAGGCTGGACGGGGCCGTCCCGCTCGCCGTAATCACTGGATGGGGCGAGGCCGTCGGCTCCGAGCGCCAGCGCGAGGCGCAGGTTGACTGGGTGGTGACGAAGCCCTTCAACGCAACAGACATCGTCGGACTGGCCGCGAACGTGGCGGGCCGGCTGCGCGGCGAGCGCGTGGAGGAGGGCCTTCACTTCGCGCAGGCGCGCCCCGCCGCCGCGGAGCTTTCGGCCGTTACGCCCGCTCGCCGCCCCGCCTGAGAGCGCGCCCGTGGTCGAGGGCGCGGGCGACGCTCTCCTCGACGGCGTCGAGCCGGAACGGCTTCAGTATGTAATCGAACGCGCCCAGACGCGTGAGCCCTTCGGCGTGCGAGCGGTCGCCGATGCCGGAGATGATTATGACGGGCGTCCCCGGCTGGCTCTGGCGCAGCAGGCCTAGGAGCTCCAGCCCGCTCAGGCCCGGCATTGAAATGTCGGTCAGCACCACGTCGTAGGACTGCTCCTGGAGGAACGAGAGGGCCATCTCCGCGGTGTTAGCCGCGTGGCACAGGTGGTCGTCAGAGAAGAGGTCGTAGAGGGTGTCGCGAACAGCGTCGTCGTCGTCAACGATAAGGATGGCTGCCATAAGCACACGTCGGAGGCGTAAACGTGCTCGAACGAGGAGGTGAGGTGAAGGGACGGGCTGAATCCTAGCACAGCCGCGCGCGCGTTTCACGGAAAAAAGGCCCGGAGTCTCTCGTCGGAGACCCCGGGCCGTCGTAATTTGAGCCGCGCGTCTGCGGCTTTACCTGTTGGGTGCCGACGCGCGTATGGTGAACTCGGTGCCGCTGGCGAGGTCGAGGTCTTCGCGCCCCTGCACGTAAACCGAGCCCGCGCCGGCGCCGGCGCCGACGATTGCGCCTATGGCGGCGCCCTTACCGCCGCCCGCGATGGCGCCGATGATCGCGCCGACCGCGGTGCCTATGGCCGCGCGCTGCGCGGTCTTGTTGCCCTGGCTGTCGTCGCGCACGGTGCTCTCGGTGTCAACGCTGACGGTGTCGCCCGAGGCGGTGCGCACGGTCTCGACGAAGCCCGCGAACTGGTAGGTGCGCCCGTCGCGCAGGCGTATGGTGTCGAAGTCGAACGACATCTCGGCGCGCCCCGTCACGCGGCCCGAGCGGTTGACGCTAGCAACGCGCCCCTCGATGGTCGAGCCGGCGAACTGCGACGGCTCGCGAACCGTCAGCGTGACGCGGTCGCCGACCTGCGCCGAGCGGGTCGTCACGTTGGAGTCGAGCGTGGCTATGACCATCTGCCCGTCGGAGATTACGAAGTCGCCCGCGGGCGTCGCGCTCACGTCGCCCGTGTAGCCCGTCGAGCCCCCGAAGACGCTCCACTGCGCAACGTCGGACGTGCGGTCGTAGTAGTTTCGCACGATGATCGGGTTGGCGCCCAGGCGCTCGTTCCAGATCTCGCGCGTTACCAGCAGGCGGCGGCCGCCGTCCATCGGCTCGAAGGTCACGTTGAAGTCGGTGGCGCGGTTGCCGGCCGAGCGGACTATCAGGCGCTCGCCGGAGAGCTGCGCCGTCACGCGCGAGTAGGTACCGTTCGGGAGCTGCTCGCGGCGCTCGAGGTTGTCGGCCTCGAACGAGGTCTGCGGCGCGCGCGAGGAGGCCACGGTCACGGTCTGGCCGCGGCGCTCGAGCGCGAGCATCTCGGGCGCCTCGAGCCTGCGCATGATGTTATCGGCGATGCGCTGGCGCTCCGAGAAGGGCAGCGTGCGCGTGGCCTCGTCGGTTATGCGGCGGGCGTCGTCGCTGCGCGAAACGTCGAGCCGGTATGTGCCCGTTAGCTGCCCGCCCGGCGAGAAGACGCTGCCCGAGCCTGTAGTCGTTCCGGCGGTCGTCCCGCCGTAGGGGAGGCTGCGGGCGTCCCAAGTCCACGCGACGCTGTAGGCGGTGGCGAGCTGGTTGAGGTCGGCCTTAAGGAGCGACCAGTCGTTCTCGGCCCGGCGCGCGAGCGAGTGGCGCGTCATGAAGTCGTCAATGTATGTGGCCTGGCGCAGCACGTTCTCCACGTCGGCGGCCGCGGAGTTGCGCGAGTTGAAGCGGCTGCGGAGCTGGTCGGTCGCGCTCTCGAAGTTGCGGACGAACTGGTTGATGTTGTCCTCGGCGCGCGTGCCGTCGTAGCGCGTGCGGTCGAGCGCGTTATCCAGGCTCCGGCGGAAGCGGTCTGCGCTCTGCTCGACGCGGGTCAGTATCACCTCTACCTGCCGGTCGTTAATGCGGGTCGGCCGCCCGTAGGTGCTCTGGCCGTTGTAGCCGCCCACCTGCGCATTCCAGTTCGGCACGACGTTGTAGGCGCGCGCCACGGCTTCGAGGTCTGAGCGCACGAGCGCCCAGTCGCTGCGCACGCGCGACGTTAGGCGGTTGGCCATCACGAAGCGGTTGATGTCAACGGCCTGCTGGAGGACGAACTCAACGTCGGCTGCCACCGAGGCGCGGCGGTCGAAGCGCTCGCGCAGGCGGTCGGTCGCGCCCTCGAAGTTGCGCATGAACTGGTTGATGTTGTCCTCGGCGCGCGTGCCGTCGTAGCGCGTGCGGTCGAGCGCGCTGTCGAGGCTGGCCCTGAACCTGTCGGTCGAGGTCTCTAGCCGGCGGATCAGGTCGCCCACCTGCCGGTCGCTCAGGCGGTAGGGCTGCGTCTGGGCCTGCGCGGCCGGCGCGAGCCCGAGCCCCAAGAGCGCCACGACGAGCGCCAGCGTGATCGTCTGCCTTATTCTGTTCATCACTCTTCCCTCCATCTTATGTTTACAACGAATCTCTTCTATCAGAATTGTCCGAGTCGGCGGCCCTCATCGAGGGATCGCCCGCCTTGCCCGGCATCCGCTGGTGGGGAGATGCGTCATCACTTCGGAGAGATAGATCACGGGCAAAGGTCACCTCAAGTGTTGCGACATGCAAGCACCGTGCCTTCGGCCGGGAACAGTTAAACAGCGCGGGGAGTTTCGGGGAGTGCGAATACCGGCTGTGTGATTCGCGTTTATAAAGCCGGGTTGCCGAAAAGACTTTTGCGCGCGACCCGGCCGCGCAGACTACTCACCTGCGGCTCTGTACGAAACCCGGCCCGCATGTTCGGGTAGCATACAACGGCGGCAAGTCTCGTTTTCTTCCCGTTTTCGGGACGCCGGGCCGCAAATGCCGGCTCGCGCGCGACGTGCTATGCTTGACCGGCAAGGAGCGGAGGTGTCAGGTTGATGGGTGAAACTTCGGCGGGCGCCGTCATACATTCGGCGGGCGACGGCCTCTTCGTCGCCATAACTCCGAGCGGCCACGCGCAGGTTCTCGAGACCGACTCGGCGCGAGCGAGCGCCGCAACTCCGGCGGAGCTGCTGCTCGTCGCGCTGGGCGGCTGCACGGCCGTTGACGTTATCTCGATTCTCAAGAAGAAGCGCGAGCGCGTCACCGGCTACCGCGTCGAAGTGCGCGGCGAGCGGCGAGACGAGCACCCGCGCGCCTTCACGCGCATGGAGGTGCGACACGTCATCCGCGGCCGCGGGGTGTCGGAGAAGGCCGTCGCCTCCGCCATAGAGCTGTCCGAGACGAAGTATTGCAGCGTCGCCGCGACGCTCAGGCCCGGCGTCGAGATAGTCACGACCTACGAGATTACCGAGGAGCCCGCAGAAACCGACTGATGGCGCCGCGTCGAAGAGACGACGAGGTTACTTCCCTCCCTCAGCGAGCATCCAAGAGGTCGTCCGTGCCGGCCCCGAAGCCCGAGACAATTCACAGAAGGTTGAAGATGGCACTACTCGCACAGCAAGCCCTCGCCTGCGCCGCCGGCCTCCTGCTCGCGCTCTCGTGCGCGCGAGTGGCCGCGCCGCGCCCCGCGGCCGAAGCGCCCCCGCCGCAGTTTTACTCGGAGGAGGCGCCGGCGCTTTCGGCCGAAGACCAAGGGCAGGACGCGCTAGCCGCGACCCGGCGCGCCGACGGCGGGCCTCGCGATTCGGGCGAAGAACTTCCTCGGCTCACGCCGCAGGAGCACATGCGCCGCGCCGCCGTCTATCAGGCCAACCGCGCCTTCGACGAGGCGCGCGAGCACTGGCGCACGCTCATCGAGCGGTTCCCCTCGGACGAGAACGTGCCGGCCGCGCACTTCGGCATAGGCCGCACGCTCTTCCAGGAGAAGCGCTACGAGGAGGCGCTGCCCGTCTTCCGCCGCCTCGGCGAGACTTACATCGAAACGCCCGCCGGGCGCGACGGCTTCTACTACGTCGCCGCCACACTCCTTCGCATGGATCGCCCCGGCGAGGCCGCCGCGCGCTACGCAGAGTACGCCGAGCGATTCCCCGAAGGCGAGCGCATAGAGAACGCCTACCTCAACATCATTGACTCGCTGCGCGAGGCCGGGCGCCCCGAGGAGTCCCTGCCGTGGATAGAGCGCACGCGCGCGCGCTTCAGGGGGACGGCGACGGACGCGAACGCGCTTTTCGCGCGCCTGCGCCTCGACATCTCGCGCGGCGACTGGCAGTCTGCCCTGCGCTCGGTCGAGGAGTTGAGCCGCGTCAGTCTTACGCGCGCCGTCAACACGAACGCCTCGGAGCTTGCGTACCTGCGTGCCTTCAGCCTCGAAAAGTCGGGGCAGAAGCAGCAGGCCGCGCGCGCTTACGAGGGGATAGCCGACGGCATCGGCTCTTACTTCGGCGGGCTCGCGACGGCGCGGCTAAGCAAGATGGGCGGGGCGGCTAAGTCTTCCGCGCTGGCGCGCGAGGGGCGCGTGCGCGCGGAGGCGAAGCGCTCGGCGGCCGAGTACCCCGCGCCCTACCGCGACGCTCTCGTGCGCGCCGCGCGCGAGCAGAAGATTGACCCGCGCCTGATGCTCGCCATCATGCGGCAGGAGAGCGGGTTCAAGGCGCAGGCGAAGTCGGGCGCGGGCGCGCGCGGCCTCATGCAGATGACGCCGGACGTCGGTGCCAAGTACGCCGCCCTCCTGAAGCTCACCCTCCAGAGCGAGGACGACCTCTACCGCCCCGAGATAAATATACGGCTCGCGGCCGCATACATCGGCGAGCTGGAACGCATGTTCCCCGCTCTGCCCGAGGCCGTCGCGGCCTCCTACAACGGCGGCGAGGACAGCGTCGCGCGCTGGGTGCGCCGCGCCGTCCATGACGACCCCGGCATCTTCACCGCCGAGGTCGGCTTCACCGAGACGAAGGACTACGTCCACAAAGTCATGGCGAACTACCGCGCCTACAAGCTCCTCTACACCGAAGACCTCAAGCCCAGATAGGCTAGAGGCTAGTGAAGAAGTAGAGCCTTATCACTAGTCTCTAGCCTCTTCTTTACTCCGGCTCGGGGCAGAAGCCGGGCTCGGGCGAGAAGCCGCGTGCGCGCTCGCGGCGGCGGAGTGCGTCGTCGCCTTCGTAGCGCGGGCGCGGGAGCACGCCGAGGCGCACGAGCGCGTCGCGGTACTCGTAGCGGATAGTCACCTCGGCGGCTGGGCCGCGCTCAAGGCTCATCGTCGTCCAAGTCACGCCGTGGCCTACCGCACGGCCTATACCTGTGGCGGCGTAGTCGTCATCTTTAGGGCGCGGCGCGCGCATCTGCGCGCTACTGCCGGAGCGGGCGGCACTCCCTGCCGAATTATCTGCCTCGCCCCGCAGTTCGTCGGCGTCGCCGCCCCTATTCCTCTCTTCGCGGCTGGCCGGCGGCAGGACAGGCACGGTGCGCGGCGCGGCCTCGCGGAAGAAGACGGCCGTGATGACGCCGAGGTCGGAGGCGCGCCCGAGCCGCGCGGCGTAAGAGTCGCGCTCGGTCGTGAAGTAGAAGCGGCGCGCGTGGCTCCTGCTCATCTGCCAGCCGCTCACTGTTATCGTCTGGTAGGGCTCTATCACCCACTTGCTCGACTCCCACGCGGACGAGCGCCGCGCGTCAATCGTGCTCAGCCCGTCAACCGAGAGCGCGACGGCTACGCGCACCGGCAGGGGGTTCCTCACCCTCAGCTCGTACTCCTCGCCCTCCAACGCCTCGACGTATGTGCGCCCCCTTGCGTGGAGCCTTTCGAGCGTGCGCCCGCCGACTACTACCTCGACCTCGAACGCCCCGCGCTGTGGCACAACCACCGGCGGCCTGCGCTGAGCCGCGGCCGAGCCCCCCGCCTGAAAGACGAGCGCCGCGACCGCGAGCGCGCACGCCGCCCCTGACCGTAAAGACCCGAATCCTCTCATCACCCAATCCCTCCTCTCAAACAGACTGCGGCCCCGCTTCAGGAACGCGCGGGCGCCCCCGCGCTTGCGCCGCGGCGGGGCCTTTTCTCACTCGGGCTTTTACCGGCGGGGAGAGGGGTGTTTCAGTCGGCGAGCGACGAGCAGCAGCGCGAGCGTCGTCGTCACGGCGGCGGAGATGAGGCAGTAGGTGCAGAAGGCTTTAATGACAAAGCCCTGTAGGTATAGGAGCCAGAGCGTGAAGAGGAACATGACGCCGACCGTCACGCTCAGCAGCGCCCTCACGCCGCCGTAGCCGAAGGCAGCGAGCGTTGCGAGGCTGAAGACTGCGAAATAGGCGAGCGCGCCGAGCGCGGCGAGCGGGAACGAGCCCGCCACGGTCGAGTAGGTGCTCTGCAAGACCTCGTCGCAGCCGGAGACGACCATGCACCGGACGTTCCGGTTAGTGAAGTGGTGGACGGTCAGGTAAATCGCGTCGGCCAGCCCAAGAAGCGCGACGAGTGCGACGGCCGCGTCCCAGCCGCGGCCCGGCGCGGCGCGCGCGGGCTCGATAGATGCAGTCGAGCCCGCGTCGAAAGTCTCGCCCCCCGCGCTCACTTGACTCCCTTCCTGGCAAGCTCTGAGTCTATCTGCGCGCGCAGGTTCGCGTCGGCGAGCGTCTGCTCGGCGGGAAGCTCGCGCCCGTTCAGGAAGATGGTGGGCGTACCCCCGACGCCAAGAGACATGCCGCGGTTGTAGTCGGCGCGCACGCGGTCTGCGATGTCCTGCCTCTCCATGTCGGCCCTGAACTTCTCGACGTTGAGGCCCAGACGGCTAGCGAACATCGCGAACAGGGGGCGCGGCTCCGGCGAGTCCTTCCACTCGTTCTGCGTCTCGAAGAGGCGGTCGTGCATCTCCCAGAACTTGCCTTGCAGGCCGGCGGCCTCCGCCGCCCGCGCGGCCGAGAAGGCGTTCTTGTGCATCTGCTGTAGGGGGAAGTGTCGGAAGACGACGCGGACGCGGCTGCCGTAGTCGTCCTCGATCTTCTTGAGCGAAGGGTGCAGGCGCGCGCACGCTGGGCACTGGAAGTCGCTGAACTCTTCGAGGACTACGGGCGCGTTCGCCGGGCCGACGGCGTTGGGCGAGGGCGCGCCCGGCTGCTCGAACCTAGTCGCCGGAGTCGGGCTCGCGGCGCCGGGCGTCGCGCCCGCCGAGGCCGAGTTCTTCGCGGGCGTGGGGTTCTGCGTGTTAGCGGTCGAGCCGGAGTCGCCGCCCGTGCGCATCAACAGCAGCGCCGCCACAATGGCTACGGCTAGCACGCCGCCGATGATGACGAAAGGCAGGTAACTCTTCTTCGGCTCAGGCTGTTTGCGGCTCATCAGGTTGTGCACCTTCGGTGAAGTTATAAATTTTGCGCCGACAATGGTAGCACCGGCCCCCGCCGACGGCGAAACGCCCTCGGGGGCGGCTTAAGGAAAACCGAGATTTGTGTTAACTTTTGCGAACCCTGAGCAGTTCGGCAGTCGCGACAGGCCCCCTTAAAGCCGGACGAACCCCTTCGATTGACGCACGGAGGCTAATGAACCACAGCGAGGCAACTACCACACGACTGCCCGACAGCCCGGTCTCCATCTACGACCGCTTCACGAACCTTTACGACCTGATGTTCCGGGTCAACGGCTACCGCCGCTCGATGGAGCGATACCTTCGCGAGACCCCCCTGCCGCTCGCGGCAGGCGCGCGCGTGCTCGACGCGGGCTGCGGCACGGGGCTGCTGACGCTGGCGCTCTTGCGCGTGCTGCGCAGGCCCGCGAACGTCACGGCCGTTGACCTCTCCGCGCGCTCGCTACAGACCGCGCGCCGCGCCGTCTCGAAGCTCGCGCGCGGCTCCCGGCACAAGGTCACGTTCCTTCAGGCCGACGCGCTATCGCTGCCCTTCGCGGACGAGTCGTTCGACTGCGTCGTGACGAGCGGCGTGCTCGAATACCTCCCGCTCGACAAGGGGCTCGCCGAGCTAGCGCGCGTGCTCGCGCCCGGCGGCCAACTCCTCTTCCTGCCCGTCAGGCCCTCGCCCATGTCCCGCCTGCTCGAGCTTATGTTCCGCTTCAAGGCCCACCCGCCCGACGAGGTCATGCGCGCCACCGGTCGCCACTTCACCCTCATCGAGCACTACCGCTTCCCCCCGCACGAGACAATCGGCTGGACGAAATCAATCGTGCTGGCACAGAAGCAGTAGGCAGTCGGCTACCAGCCTTCAGCTTTTTTGTCTTTGCCGAATGCTGACAGCTTACTGCTTATTGCTTACTGCCTTTATCACCGAGCGCGCGACCGTCGGGATGATGTCGCGCTCTTTGGCGTGGTCGGTGGTGAAGGTGACGAGGACGATGCGGCGGCCGCCCGGGAGCTCTAGGTATGCGGCGTCGTGGCGCGTCGTGCTCGTCCAGCCTGCCTTCGACCAGTAGCGCATGCCCTCTTCGAGCGCAATCCCCGTGAAGCCGTGCGCCTGGTCGTCCGGGTCGTCCGACTTGCCTGTGAAGTCGCGCTTCATAAGTTCCAGCATCCGGGCGCTTCTGGCGGGCGTGACGGCGCGGCCGAGCACGATATCCGCGAGGAGGCGCGCCGTCGCGTCGGTCGTGAGCTTGTTGCGGTTCTCGAACTTCGGGCCGAGGAACTGGCGCTCGCGCCCGTAAGGCCCCTCGCACCACGGCTTCTGCACGACGTTGATGCCCGTGTAGCCGAGCGACGCGAAGTAGCGTTGGACGGCGCCGCGCTTCTCGCTCCACTTCCTGAACTCCGCGTCGGGCAGCTCCGCGCCGTTCGACACGCCCGAGAGCGCGTCCACGATGAAGTGAGTAGCGTCGTTCGACGAGTCAACGATCATGTCGCGCAGCGCCCGGTTCAGCTCCTCCGTCTCTTTTAGCCTGCCGTCCTCCATCCAACGGTGCGCCGCGGCGAGGTAGAACAGCTTGACGACGCTCGCCGGGTAGATGGGCTCCGAGCCGCGGAAGCTCGCGCGGCGCACGTTCTGCGGGTCTGTCAAATCGAGCAGGGTAACGGCAAGGTTCTTCTCCGCGAAGCCCTTGGCTGCGAACTTTTCAAGCGCCGCGCGCGCGGCGGCGTCAACGATCTTCTGTAGCTCCGGCGACGGCGGCGCCTCGCCCTGCGCGAGGGCGGCTCGGCCCGCCGAGAAGATTACGAGCAGCGCCGCCGTGACTCTTATTACTTTCTTCATGTTGCCCTGGCCTATTTTAAGAAGTTGACGAAGACGGTGATGACGAGCAGGTTAGAGAAGTCTATGAAGAAGGCGCCGACTACGGGGACGATCATGAAGCTGCGCGGCGCGGGCGCGTAGCGCGCCGTGAGCGCCTCCATGTTGGCGACGGCGTTGGCCGTAATCCCGAGGCCGAAGCCTATGTGGCCGCTCGCCGTCACGGCCGCCTCGTAGTCGCGCCCCATCACGACGAACGTCACGAGCACGGCGAAGGCCACCATCACGACTACTTGAACTGCGAGAATTATGAGCATCGGGAGCGCGAGGCCGGCTATCCTCCAAAGTTCCAAACTCATCAGCGCAATTACGAGGAAGAGCGCGAGGGCCACGCCGCCGAGCGCCTCGACGGCGCGCGGGTTGAGCCGCAACCAGCCCGTGCGGTCGTCGAGGTTCCGCGCCGCGGCCGCGAGGATCATCGCGCCGATGTAGTCGGGCAGCGTAAACCCCGTGCTCTTTATCCAGAGGCTCAGCAGCGCGCCCAGGCCCATGAGCGCGAGTATGACGAGCAGGTTATGAAGCAGCGCCGGGCCGTCCGGCGCCTTCAAGTCTTCAACGCGCGCGTCCTCTTCCCCCTCAACTTTAGCGCTAACCGTCGGGCTTAAAGCCCAGAACTCCTCCTCGCCCTCGCCGCGCGCCGGGGCGGCGCCGCGTGCGCGCGCGAGTTTGAAGCGGCGTATGAGCGCGGTGGCTACGGGGTTGCCGACGATGCAGGCCGTAAATATGCCGAAGAGCGCCGACGCGATGCTCACGGCGCCCGCGCCCTCGATGCCGAGCGCCTCGAACTCCGCGGCCCACGCCTGCGCCGTCGCGGGCCCGCCCGAGAGCGTCAGCGCCCCGCAGACGATGCCGAGCGCGACCGGCGCGCCCAAGCCCAGCGCCAGCGCCATCCCCACGGCGTTCTGCACGACGGCCGACACCGTAGCAATCGCCCAGAAGAGCCCCATGCGCCAGCCGCCCGAGCGCAGTAGCGTCGCCGTAGCGCTCAGGCCGATGGTCGTGAAGAAGGCTATTTGAAGCGGCCCCCGAAGTGTCGTGTCGAGCGAGAACCCTAACGCGCCCTGCCGCCGCAGCGCGAGGGCGAGCAGCGCGAAGAGGAGCCCGCCGATTGCCGCTGCCGGGATGCTGGAGCGCTCGAAGAGGCGCACTCGCCGCTGTACGAAAGAGCCCGCGAAGAGCAGCAGGGCCGCCAGCGCGAGCGTCATTATCAGGTCGAGCCTGACCGTCCGCAGACCTTCGATGGCCGTGACTTCCAACCGGCGCCGCCTCCCGTCTATCTCTTACCCGCTTCGTAAACCACGCGGCCGTCCATGACGGTCAAACGGACGCGCGCCTTCTCTATGTCGGCGGGGTTGATCTTGAAGATGTCGCTGTCGAGCACCACTAGGTCGGCGAGCTTGCCGGGCGCGACGGTTCCCTTCTCGGCTTCAGCGAACTCGGCGAAGGCCGAGCCGACGGTGTACGCGCGCACGGCCTCCTCGACCGTAATCTTCTGCTCGGGAACCCAGCCCGACGGGTTCTTGCCGTCGAGCGTGCGGCGCGTGACGGCCGCGTAGATGCCTAGAAGGGGGTCGAGCGGCGCCACAGTCCAGTCGGAGCCGAAGGCGAGCGCGGCGCCCGCGTCGAGGAGCGAGCGGAAAGCGTAAGTGCCTTTGGCGCGCTCCGGGCCTATGCGCTTCTCGGCCCAGCGCCCGTCGTCTATGGCGTGGTAGGGCTGCATCGAGGCGAGGACCTTCTGGCGGGCGAACTCGGCTATCTCTTCCTTGCGGAGGTGCTGCGCGTGCTCGATGCGGAAGCGGCGGTCGCGCTCGCCGTGCTTGCGCGCGACATGCT
>DASPKR010000641.1:0-4260 GCA_035627975.1 Pyrinomonadaceae bacterium
GATTTGGAGCACTGGCACTTCGACACCTTCCGCATCAAGTGGCGCGAATCCATCGTCTATCCGTTCCCGCGCGGCTTCGTCACCTTCACGCTCGACCAGCAGGGCCGCGCCTCCGAGATGAAGATAGACGTGCCGAACCCGGATTTCGACTTCACCGAGCTAGAGTTCAAGCGCGCGCCGGCCGCGCAGGCCGCGAGATAAGCGGCCCGCCGGCAGCCCCGCGCGCCCGCCGCCCGCAACACCACTAACCCAAACTAAGGAGACGATGAACATGAAGAGAACCTTTCGGCGCCTCTGCTCCCTCCTCGCGCTCACCCTCGTGCTCGTCTCGACCACGGCCACGCCGCCCGCCTCGGCGGAGGCCGTCGTGCTCACAGACAACCAGACCGTGCCCATCGAGTTCGTAGCGACCTCCTGCACTGGCGAGACCGTCGTAATCAACGGCGAGTCGCACGTGCTCTTTCAGGCCGTCGGCACGCCCGGCGGCCGCTTCGAGAACCACACGCACATACAGTTTCACCTGCAAGGCACGTCCGCGAGCGGCACGCTCTACACCGCCAACGAGACCGTCAACGGGCACTTCACCGGCGAGGGCGACGGGCCGCAGGGCACTTTCACCTCCGTGGGCAACCTGACGCTCGTCTCGCAGGGCAGCGGCGACAACCTCCTCTTACGAACGAGGATTCACACCACAGTCAACGACAACGGCGAGATCACGGCCGTGGTCTTCGAGTTCGAGGTCGTCTGTCAGGGCTAGCCGCGGGCGCCCCACAAACAGACTTAGCGCATCCGGCGCCTCCGCGTGAGCTTTTAATTTCACGCGGAGGCGCCGGATGCGCTAACAGGCGTTGTTGTTATTCAGTTTCGGCTCAGAACCCGAAACTACCCTGAGCCCCTGAGCCGCCGCCGCCTTCAGTCCCGCCCGTTTCTTCGGAGGTCGGGGAGCGTTCGCCGCGCCGCAGCGCGTTGACGAGGAGGTGGGCGCGTCGCGTGGGCTCCGGCTGACGGTAGCCGCCGTCGCACCGGAGCGTGAGGTCAATCGCGCCTTCGAGGTCTATGAGGTGGCCGGGCGAGACGAAGATGGGCTGCACGCGGTTCTTCGTCCTGAGCGCCGCGCCGACTGTCTCGCCCTTGTCAACGAGCGGCGACCACGAGCCGCGCCCCTCCGCGGGCTCTTCGTAGCGGCCGACGAGGACAGACTTCGCGCAGCCGAACGTCGGGCGGTCTATGAGCAGGCCGACGTGCGAGGCGATGCCGACACGGCGCGGGTGCGCGAGCCCCTGCCCGTCGAACATGACGGCGTCGGGCTCGGTCTTAAGTTTAGACCAGGCTTCGAGCACCGAAGGCGACTCGCGGAACGAGAGCAGGCCCGGCACGTATGGGAACCTCGTCTCGCCGACGAGGCCCACCTCCTCGACGACTTCGAGCGAGGGCAGGCGTAGCACGACTATCCCGGTGTAGATGGTCGGGTCGAACTTGTTGAAGCTTATGTCGGCGCCCGCCACCGTCTCGACCCTCTTTTTGAGCGGGACTATGCGGACGCGCTCGCGCAGGCGCTTCTGAAGCGCGACGGCCTCGCCCGGCGTCAGAGACCATCCGTGTAGCTGCTCGAATCTCGCCATGGAATAATTGCGCTCAGAGTGCGGAAGGCTCCGCCGCCCGTCCCGCGACCGCCTCGCCGAAGTCAATGGTTTCGCTCGCGCTCACCTCCGCGCCCTTACGGATTACTGAGTGCGCGCGGAAGCGCGCGTCGTCGCGCCGGGGGAAGTCAACGCGGAAGTGGCCGCCGCGCGACTCCTCGCGCCAGAGCGCCGAGCGCGCAATGAGCGTTGCGACCGTCAGGAAGTTGCGCGGGCCGGGCCGCAGTGGCGCGGAGGCGATCTGCCCGAACTCCCTGAGCGCCCGCTCCAGCGAGGGGCGCGAGCGCAGGATGCCGACGCGCTCCCACATCAGTCGGCGCACGCGCTTGCGCACGGCGAGCGAGGCCGGCCCGAGACGGCTCAAATCTTCAGGCGAAGTTTCCGACGCCGGCTCCGCGTCGCGCGCGCTCGCCCCCGCCTTCACGCCCGCGAGGTCGAGCGCCGCGGCGCGGCCCGCGCGCGCGCCGAAGACGAGCCCTTCGAGGAGCGAGTTCGACGCCAGCCGGTTCGCGCCGTGGACTCCCGTGCAGGCTACCTCGCCGGCCGCGTATAGGCCCGGCAGGCTCGTGCGCCCTTCGAGGTCTGTGCGGACGCCGCCCATACAGTAGTGAGCGGCCGGGGAGACGGGGATAGGCTCGCGCGCGAGGTCGAGGCCGTAGCGCAGGCACGTCGCGTAGATTTTCGGGAAGCGGCGGCGCAAGCTGCGCGCGTCGAAGGCCGTCATGTCGAGGAAGACCGTGCGCGTGGCTGTGCGCTCCATCTCGGAGACTATCGAGCGCGTTACCACGTCGCGCGGCGCAAGCTCGGCCGAGTCGTGGTAGCGCGGCATGAAGCGCCTGCCCGAGGCGTTTCGGAGCACGCCGCCCTCGCCGCGCAGCGCCTCGGAGAGCAGGAAGCGCGGGGCGCCTTCGAGGTTCAGCGCGGTCGGGTGGAACTGCACGAACTCCATGTCGGCGAGCTCGGCCCCCGCGTCGAAGGCCATAGCCATCCCGTCGCCCGTCGCAACGGCCGGGTTGGTCGTGTGCTGGAAGAGCATGCCGGCGCCGCCCGACGCCAGCACCACGCCTCGCGCCAGGAGCGTGCGCGACGAACGAACGAGCGGGTCGAGGTATCGCACGCCCACGACGCGCCCGCCCTCGACGACTAAGCTCTCCGTCTCGGCGTGCGCGAGGAAGGAGACGTTGCGCTCGCGGCCCGCACGCGCGAGCAGGGCGCGGACTATCTCGCGGCCCGTCGCGTCGCCGTGCGCGTGGAGTATGCGCGGGCGCGAATGTGCGGCCTCGCGCGTAAACATCAGGCGCCCGCCCTCGCGGTCGAACTCCGCGCCCCAGCCGATCAGCTCCCCTATGTACCGCGGCCCCTCGCCGACGAGCACCTCGACGGCGCGCTCGTCGCACAGCCCCGCGCCCGCCCCGATGGTGTCCTCCTCGTGCAGCGCGGCCTCGTCCGTATCGGAGAGCGCCACGGCTATCCCCCCTTGCGCGTACTCCGTGTTCGACTCCTCGCGCCTCTCCTTCGTAAGCACCGTGACCCGCGCGCCCGCGCCGGCAAGCTCCAGCGCCGCGCGCAGGCCCGCTATCCCGCTCCCGACCACGACGAAATCCGTCTCCAAAGACATGCCCGAACGACCCGCGCCTGTAAAAGTGATGCCCCGATTCTAACACCAAACCCGCGCGCGCCACGCCCGCGCGGGCGAAGTTGCGCGGCGCGCGGCGTCGGCGTAGAATTCCCGCCAGCGGATTCATAAAAAGTTCCCCGGACAAATCTGATATTGAGGGCTTCGGCGGCGCCCCCTCGTGCGCCCCCCCGCAGGGCCGCGGCGCGCCGCGCCTCGCAACTTTGCAGACGGAGGGAGACAAACACCATGTTTTGGAGACGCCTGCTAGCTTCGGCGCTCGTCGTGCTGCTCTCGGCGCCAGCGCTCCCGGCCTTCGCACAGCGGAGGCGCGGCGGCTCGGCCGCCCAGACGGCAAAGGCCGGGGCCCGAGTGCTTCCGCCCATCAACTACACCGAGTTCTTCCTGCCCAACGGCCTGCGCGTCATACTCCACGAAGACCACTCGACGCCGATTGTGGCCGTCAACGTCTGGTATCACGTCGGCTCGAAGAACGAGGTGCCGGGCCGCACGGGCTTCGCGCACCTCTTCGAGCACATGATGTTCCAGGGCTCGAAGAACTACAACAACGACTACTTCAAGCCCTTGCAGGAGGCCGGGGCCGTCCTTAACGGCTCGACCAACCCCGACCGCACGAACTACTGGGAGGTGCTGCCCTCGAACTTCCTCGAGCTCGCCATCTTCATGGAGGCCGACCGCATGGGCGGCCTGCTCGAAGCCATGACCGAGGAGAAGCTCGCCAACCAGCGCGACGTGGTGAAGAACGAGAAGCGGCAGAACTACGACAACCGCCCATATGGGCTGGTCGGCGCGAAGATAAACGAGACGCTCTACCCGCCCGACCACCCTTACCACTGGCTGACCATCGGCTCGCTCGACGACCTTACGGCCGCCTCGATGGAGGACGTGAAGGGCTTCTTCCGCCGCTACTACGTCCCGAACAACGCGAGCCTCGTCATCGCCGGCGACTTCGACCCCTCGGAGGCGCGCCGCCTCGTAGAGAAG
>DASPKR010000642.1:0-3006 GCA_035627975.1 Pyrinomonadaceae bacterium
GTCTTCTCGCTCGGCGACAACGAGGAGGCGGCGCGGCTGATGGGCTTAAACGTCGGGCGCGTAACGGTCGGCGTCTATACCCTTAGCGGTGCGCTCGCCGGTTTGGCGGGCGTGATGTTGGCGTCCCGCCTGGGCGCAGGCCAGCCTGTCGCAGCCGTCGGGTGGGAGCTTGACGCAATCGCGGCCGTGGTCGTCGGGGGGACGCTCCTGACGGGCGGGCAGGGCGGAGTGGGCTCGACGCTCGTCGGCGTGCTGCTCTTGAGCCTCATTCTCAATATCTTCAACCTCGAAGGCTGGATAAGCCCCTGGTGGCAACTCGTCCTTCGTGGCGTCATACTGCTCGCGGTCGTCGTTATTCAGAACCGCCTGAGCGCGAAGAAATGAAAGGGTGGGGTCGGGGAGTCAAAACACTTCCCCCTTCTCGGCTAAGGTCATGGGGAGATACAGCGAGGGTGAGATAGGCGAGTTCGTGCGGCGTGTGCTCGATGAGGGCTTCTGCGTCCTGCCCGAGCACTTCCCGCGCGCGAAGATGGATGCCTGGCGCGCGGCCTTCGGGCCGCTTCTTGTGCGCCACATCGAGCGCGAGGGGCATCTGCGCAACCGCGGCCCGGCGCGCTACTACGTGACGCTCCCCTTCGAGGGCCTGTTCGCAGACCCTTCCGTCTTTGAAGACGATGACGTGCTCGCCGTCGTGTTCGGGCTCGTGGGCAAGGACGCGGTGATGTGCCAGCTCGCGACCGACACGCCGCTCGAAGGCTCGGAGTACCAGGACGTTCACCGCGACGCCCCGCCGCTCTTCCCCGAGACGAGCGAGGAGACGCCGCCCTTCCAGCTCGCCGTCAACTTCCCGCTCGTTGACGTGACCGAGGAGAACGGCCCCTTCGAGGTGGCGCGCGCGACCCACATGATCTCGAAGGAAGAAGGGCTGCGCCGCATCGAGTCGGGAGAGGCCCGGCTCGAGCCCCTGCTCATGCGGGCGGGCGACGTGATGATACGCGACGTGCGCGGGCTGCACCGCGGCACGCCGAACCGCACGCGCGAGCCGCGCCCGATGGTCGTCATCGGCTACAGCCGCCGCTGGCTCAACCGCCCCGAGGTGCAGGTGCGCATACCCCGCGCCGTCCACGAAACGCTCTCCGATCGCGCGCTCTTCCTCCTGCGCCTCAACCCCGTCGTGGAGTCGCTAGATGACGCGGGCGATGAGGTTTATCAGGCGTTCGCCTACTGACCGGGAAAGAAAGTTCACGCGATGAGCACGGCGAGCGAGCGCACGATAACTAACGGCGAGGTCGAGGCGGCCGTCACCATAGGCTTCGGCCCGCGCGTCACGCGCTACGCGTTTGTGGGCGGCGAGAACGTGCTGGGCGAATGCAAGTCGGACGTGGTCGCGACCGACTGGGGCGACTGGCGGCCTTACGGCGGCCACAGGCTCTGGACTGCCCCCGAGGCCACGCCGCGCAGCTACGAGCCTGACGACGACCCCGTTGAGTTCGATGAGAGCGACGCCGGCCGCACCGTCCGTCTCTTGCAGCCGACCGGACGGCGCTCGCTAGTGCAGAAGGAGATGGTCGTCTCGCTCGACGAGCTGGGGACGGGCTTCACCGTCACGCACCGCGTGACGAACCACGGCGCGTGGGAGATAGAGCTCTCCGCTTGGGCGCTCACAATCATGCGCGGCGGCGGCGAGGCCCTCATACCGCAGGAGCCCTTCGGGCCGCACCCCGAGTGCCTGCTCCCGGCGCGCGCGCTTGTGCTCTGGCCCTACACGGACATGACGGACTCTCGCTTCGGCTTCGGCCGACGCTTCTTGCGCGTCAGGTGCAACCCGGCGCTCAAGGCGCCGCTGAAGATAGGCGTGACGAACAAGCGGGGCTGGGCGGCGTACCGGCTGGGTGACACGCTCTTCGTCAAGCGCTTCGGGTTCGAGGAGGGCGCGGCCTACCCGGACCTCGGCTGCAACAACGAAGTCTTCACGGCGGGCGATTTCATCGAGGTCGAATCGCTGTCGCCGCTGCGGCGCCTCGCGCCGGGCGCGTCGGTAGAGCACGTCGAGCGCTGGCACCTCTTCCGGGGCTTCTCCGCGGGCGAGGGCGGCGACGACGAGTTGGGCGCGGCCCTCACGCCTCTACTCGCGGGCGCCGGAGTTGATTCGTGAACGAAGGGGGAGAGTTTCGTGCGAGTTCTCGTGACGGGCGGGGCGGGCTACATCGGGAGCGTCGTGACCGAGGAGTTGGTCGCCGACGGCCACACCGCGGTCGTCTATGACAGCCTCTACAAGGGCCACCGCGGCGCGGTAGTCGAGGGCGCCGAGTTCGTTCGCGGCGACTTGGCGGACGGCGACCTGCTGCGGCGAACGCTCCGCGAGCACGGCATCGAGGCCGTGATCCACATGGCGGCCGACTCGCTCGTCAGCGAGAGCGTGCAGGAGCCTGCAAAGTATTACCGCAACAACGTCACGGCCGGCCTCGCGCTCCTCGACTCTATGCGTGAGGCCGGCGTCTCGCGCATAGTCTTCTCTTCGACCGCGGCCGTTTACGGCGAGCCCGAGAAGCAGCCGGTCGAGGAAGGGGACGCGCTACAGCCGACGAGCCCCTACGGCGAGACCAAGCTCGCCTTCGAGCGGGCGCTGCGCTGGTACGATGGCGCCTACCGGGTGCGCTACGCCTCGCTCCGCTACTTCAACGCCGCGGGCGCCACGCGCGCGTGCGGCGAGTGGCACGACCCCGAGACGCACCTGATACCCATCGTCCTCCAGGCCGCGTCGGGGCGCCGCCCCGAAGTGACTATCTACGGCGAGGACTACGCGACGCGCGACGGGACGTGCGTGCGCGACTACATACACGTCGTTGACCTCGCGCGCGCGCACATACTCGCGCTCGGCATCCTGGGCGAGCGCAGCGCCGTCTATAACCTGGGCTGCGGCGGCGAAGGCTACACCGTCCGCGAAGTCATCGCCGCGGCCCGCGAGGTGACGGGCCGCGACATAAAGGCCACCTTCGGCCCGCG
>DASPKR010000643.1:0-3637 GCA_035627975.1 Pyrinomonadaceae bacterium
AGGTGCTCTAGCGTCCTGTCCGGGCAGATCATGTAGGCCGGCACGCGCTGCTGGAACGCGCGCTCAAGGCGCCACTTCTTAAGGCGTGTCACCACGCGCTTCTCCTCCGGCGTCAAGGCTATCGCGGGTGTCGTAACACCCCTCTTCTTCCGAGGCTTCCTCTCGCCGGAGGGCGGCCGAATCTCTGAAAGACGGAGCGCCATCTCTAGCCGCCCCTCTTCGGCCAGCCGCCGGCTCAGCTCTTCGAAGACCTTGAGCGTCACGCGCGCGTCCTTCGCCGCGTACTCAATCTGCGCGCGCGTGAGCGGGCGGCGGCGCCAGTTAGACGTGCGGAGCGTCTTGTCGAGCGGGAGCCCGAACAGGTGCTCGGTGACGGCGGCGAGGCTGTAAGACCTGAGCCGCAGCGTCATCCGCGCCATCTGGAGCGTGTCAAGGAAGCCGCGAGGATCGAGGCCCGCGCCGCGCAGCACGCCCTCGTCGAAGCGTGCGTTGTGCGCTACCATCTGCACCGACGGCGACTCGACCAACTCCCTGAGCGGCTCGACGCCCGTCGTGAGCACGTCGGCGACGAGCACCTCTCCCTCGGGCGCCGCCACCTGCACGAGCGAGACGCGCGCGCCTCCGCCGGCCGCCCTGTCCCAGTAGGTCTCCGTGTCAACGCTCACGAGCCCCAGGCCCAGCAGGGGCGCCGCCCGCTCACGTAACTCCGCCTCGTCGGCCACGAAGCGCCATTGCGGCCTTGTGATGTCTTCGATTTTGCTCAAGGGTACTCGGCGGAGGGGGCCTTGAAAGTTAAAAGGCGCGCCGTACGAGCGGCGCGCCTTAAAACCGTTCGCGTCGGGCCGGGACTACGAGTTCCTGTTCGTCGTGCCGGTGTTAGTGTTGCCGCCGCGGTTCGTGTTGCCGCCGTTGGTGTTACCCATCGTGCCGTTCATGTTGGTGCCAGCGCCGGCGTTCGTGTTGCCCATGTTGGTATTGCCGGTCGTGCTGTTCATGTTCGTCATGTTGGTATTGCCACCAGTGGCGTTCATGTTCGTCGCGTTCGTGTTGCCGGCGTTGGTGTTCGTCGCGTTCGTGTTGCCGTGGTTGGCGTTGTTCGAGTTCTCAGCCGGCGAACAGGCCGTCCAAACGCTGGCGACGGCGAGGAGAGTCAGAAGTGCTAAGGTTCTTCGCATCGAGTGTCCTCCTGTGCCCTTAAGCGGGTCAGTTTGTTGGGGAGCTGCGCGTGCCGGGCGCGAGGCGGTACGGCCGGGGCGCTGCCGCTACAGCTCAACGTTTCAGGTTACAGGCGGCACGCCCCCCTTGGGGCAAAAACAAAAGCCAGGGAGAGGGTACGCCTTGAAAGAGCATGCTATTACCGACTTGGGCGCGCGCCCAGACATACGAGCGGGCGGGCTGCCTTAACGGGTGCGGCGGGGACTTCTCGAAAACCCGCCACCGCAAATAGCTGCGCGCTTGCCTGGCGACCGTTGAGCGTCCATCTCCTCATCGAAAGTTCGGACGAGGGACGCCGGGCTGCTACCTCCACACGCCCAACGGGAGCGCGCTGCTCGAACCACGCGAAGCCCGCGCGAACTTCCCCAACGGATTGCGCCTTTTCAACCTTACGGCGCGCGCACTTTAGCACATGAACAGCCGGAAATACACGATTTTTTTTAGCACGTCAAGGCCACTCACCGCCTCCGGGGTGAGGGTTCGTGCGCGAGTTTTCGTGCTTGACTGTTCGACTTCAGCCATAGGCCGAAACGAACGGGGAGTATAGCACAAGGTCGGGCGCTTGGTTCAAGCCGCCGCGGCCATAACTTCATAAAATACTTTCGTTTAAGTGCACCAACGTACAAAGCCCGCCCCGCGCGGCCCCACAGCCCCTGCGGAAGACCGGACGCGGAAGGCGTCAACGAGCCCGCGCTTCATCTCAGGCTCCTTTCGGGACGCCTTATCGCCATTATTCCCTTGACTCTAAAGGAGTAGAACCGCTATTTTGATTATGCCAACGTTGTTGGCCACTGTAGCGCCCGCCTGCTTCCGTCTTACCCTTTGAGCGGCTTCGTAACTTCTTACCTTTCGTGCCGATAAGAAAGCTCGGCGCCACCTAGCCCCTAAATGTCTGGAACAATCAGGAACGGTCTCGCGCTGCTCGCCGTCGCGGCGCTCGCGGCTCTGGCATGGCAACTAGGCGGCCTCGGCTGGGCGGTGGCGGTCGCGCTCGGCGCTATCGCCGTAACGCTCTGGCGCCGTCACGAGGGCCGCGACGAAACGTTGCGCCGTGAGGCGGAAGCGCGCCTGCGACGTGCAGAGGAGTCGGCCACTCTACACCTGAAGGCGGTCGAGGCTCTCGCCATCGCTATTGACGCCAAGGATCAGACGACGCACGGCCACGCCCGCCGCACGCAAGTGTACGCGGTCGAGTTGGGGAAGGCGCTCGGGATGAGCGGGCGTGAGTTGGAGGCGTTGCGCGCGGGCGCGATGTTGCACGACATAGGCAAGCTCGCCGTACCCGAGCATATACTTAACAAGCCGGGGAGATTGACGCCCGCAGAGTTCGAGAAGATGAAGGTTCACACCGTCGTCGGCGGCGACATCGTCGGGCGCATAGGCTTCCCTTACCCGGTCGAGGAGACAGTGCTCTACCACCACGAGTGCTGGGACGGCACGGGCTACCCGAAGGGCCTGAAGGGCGAGCAGATTCCACTGGTCGCCCGCGTCATCGCCGTCGTTGACTTCTACGACACTACTCGCTGCGACCGCCCGTACCGCGCCGGCATGAGCCGCGAGCAGTCGCTCGCGCTGCTGCGTCGCAAGTCCGGCTCCTCGTTCGACCCCCGCGTCGTCGAGGCGTTCGTCGAGAACGTTGAACGCATGGACGGCCTCATCTGCCCTGAAGACTTGGCAGAGCAAGCGCCGCCGCGCGACTATGCGCAGGAGGCCAGGCACGAGCCGGCCGGCGCAGCCCCGGATGAGCGCAAGGCCGGTTTCCGCTCAATCGCCGAGGCGCAGCGCGAAGTCTTCATCCTTCAGCAGATCGCGCAGACCATAGGCTCCTCGCTTGACCTCCAGGACACGGTCGCTCTCGTGGCCAGCAAGCTCGGCTCGATTGTCCATTTCGACGCGTGCCTCATCTACGTCGTGGACGAGAGCACGGGTAAGGCGCGCGCGATTCATGCAGTCGGCGAGGGCGCAGAGCGTTTCGCCGCGAGGCCCGTGAGCGTCGGCGAGGGCGTCACGGGTTGGGTCATCGCCAACGCGCGCTCGATGAGCAGCGCCTCGCCCGAGATTGAGACTGCGGGCGTCGAAGGGGGCGCGGCCGCGCGCGTGAAGGCCGTGCTCTCGGCCCCCCTCCTAGGCGAGGCCGGAGCGTTCGGTGCGATAACACTCCACTCGTGCGGCGGCCCTTACACGGTCGAGCACACGCGGCTCCTGGAGTCCGTTTGCATCTACGCTTCCAGCGCCGTCAACAACGCGCTCATGTTCGAGCGGACGAAGGAGAGCGCGCTGACTGACACGCTTACGGGCGTGCCGAACGCGCGGGCGCTGCGCCTTATGCTCGAACAGCGCGTCGCCGAGTGCCAGCGCTCTGACCGCGACCCTCTCGCTGTCCTCTGCATCAACCTCGACAAGTTCGGGAAGATTAACGACG
>DASPKR010000644.1:0-2202 GCA_035627975.1 Pyrinomonadaceae bacterium
CTCGCGCACCCCGAGATGGTCGAGGGCGACGGCGAGTTGGACACGGAGATTATGCGCGCGGCGCGGGGTCACGTGCTCTCGAAGGTCGGGGCCGAGGGGATTTACACGGCGGGCGTGCCGCCGTGCGAGCGCTGGCCGCGCGGGCTGGGGCTCGCCTTCAAGATCGAAGACGGCGACAAAGGTGACCGCGCACGCCCCGTCGCGGCCGTCTCGCTCCTCCGCCGCCTGGGCGCGCTCGGCGAGGCGGAGCTGCGTCGCCTGAAGGGCTTCGCCGGCTCCGCCGTCCGTAACCGCCGCGGCGAGGAGGTCGGCGAAGTCCGCGCCGCCGCGGCGCTAGAAAACCTGCCCGTTCATGCCTGAAGCCGACCCCCGAAAACCCGCCTAAAAAGCCGCGCCCGGAAAAAGTCGTCGCTGCTGCTCTGGCTCGGCGGCCGCAGGCTCGGCCGGCAGGCCGAAGAGTAGGGCCTCTCCGCCCTCTCTTAAGTTACAGCCTCACGTACTCGAACTCGAAGGGCTTGCCTTTGATGCCTTGCGCGGGCGGGGCTATCCAGTTGGCTATCTTGCCGGGCTCGGTGACGGGCTTCATGAGGCTGCGCACGTACTCGCGGTCTTCGACGGTGGGGAGCCACTCGTCGCGGTGGGCCTCGAACTCCTCGCGCGTGACGAGCCGGCCTTCGGGGTCGAAGTAGTGGCCGGCGTACTCGCCGACGTGGCGGTGGAAGCGTGTGGAGGGCAGGCGCAGGCGGTAGTCAACCCCCTCGTCTGCGATGAACTTGTTCCAGCGCTCAAGCGCGCGCTCGCAGTCGCGCACGTACTCGCCGCGCAGCACCTCGTTTAAGGCGTTGCGCATCGGCACCTCGCGGTCAACGAGCCGGCCGCCCTCGACGACGGGCAGCGTGAAGGCGCCCTCGCGGACGACGTGATCCTCGTACTTCTTCTGCTCCTGGTAGCGGCCCTTCAGGCCCGCGGCGAAGAAGTCGGCCGCGTTCGAGCTTATCTCGCCGCCGAAGAGGTCGAGCGAGTAGGAGAACCAGTAGTTGATGTAGCGCTGGATGATGTCGAAGGGGATGCCCCCGAGCGCGCGCACGTCCTCGTTCGGGCTCTGCTTCATCAACTGCGCCGTGCGCTTGACGACCCGGCCGACGCCGGTCTCGCCGACGAAGAGGTGGTGCGCCTCTTCGGTGAGCATGAACTGGCAGGTGCGCGCGAGCGGCTCAAACCCCGACTCGGCGAGCGCCGATAGCTGGTACTTGCCGTCGCGGTCGGTGAACATCGTGAAGCAGAAGAAGTTGAGCCAGTCGTCGCAGGGCTGGTTGAAGGCTTCGAGAATCCTCGGCTTGTCGGGGTTCCCCGAACGGCGCTCTAAAAGTGCGTCTGCCTCGTCGCGCCCGTCGCGCCCGAAGTAGCCGTGCAGCAGATAGACCATTGCCCAGAGGTGCCGGCCCTCCTCGACGTTGACCTGGAAGAGGTTGCGCAGGTCGTATAGCGAGGGGCAGGTCTTACCCAACTGGCGCTGCTGCTCGACCGAGGCGGGCTCCGTGTCGGCCTGCGTGACGACGATGCGGCGCAGGGCGTTGCGGAACTCGCCCGGCACTTCCTGGTAGGCGGGCTGGCCGTAGTTGTCTCCGAACCCGACGCGCGCGTCAGGGTCTGCGGGCTTCAGGAAGATGCCCCAGCGGTAGTCGGGCATCTTCACGTAGTCGAACTGAGCCCACCCGTCGGGCTCGACCGAGACGGCCGTGCGCAGCCAAACGTCCTTCTCCTGGAACCCTTCCGGCCCCATCTCGCGCCACCATTCGAGGTAGTTCGGCAGCCACTTCTCAAGCGCGCGCTGGAGCCGCTTGTCTTCGCTCAGGTTGACGTTGTTGGGTATGCGCTCGTGCAGTTCCATGAAAGAAAGCCTCTCCTCCTTGCCGCCCTCTTACTGATAACTTCCGCTCAAGTCCGCTTGTAGTCGAACTGCGGCTGCGTCGGCTTGCCGTAGTTCGTCAAAGCGCCCTGCGGGCCGACCGCGTTGGGGCGCTGGAAAATCCAGTTCTGCCAGGCCGTGAGACGGCCGTAGATTTTGGTGTCGAGCGTCTCGGGGCCGGCGAAGCGAAGGCTTGCCTCCATCCCCGTAAGCGCGTCGGGCGAGAGCGACGTGCGCTCCTCTATGGCGACGCGCACCTCGTCCTCCCAGTCGAGGTCGTCCGGCGCGAAGGT
>DASPKR010000645.1:0-4629 GCA_035627975.1 Pyrinomonadaceae bacterium
CTCGACACGACCTGCGGCATACAGGGGCGCCTGCGCAAGTACTACTTCTTCGGCGCCGAGCCGCGACTGCGCGTCGCGCACGGGCTCTTCGGCGTCCGCTCCGAGGCCGACCTGGGCATGCGCGCGCACTTCGAGACGCAGGACAGGCGGCAGGAGAACGGCGACCTGCCCACTTCGCGCGCGGGCACGTTCGTTGAGCACAACGAGCGGCGCAACCAGGCTTACTCCGGCTTCGCGCAGAACCGCTTCCAGCTCGGCGACTGGGCCCTGACGCCGGGCGTGCGCTTCGAGCATGTCGAGTACCAACGCACGAACCGTTTGAACGGGGTGAAGGGACGGACGGATTTGACGAAGGTCGTGCCCGGCGTCGGCGTCTCCTACACGCCTTCGCAGCGGCTGACAGTTTTCGCGGGCGCCCATCGAGGTTTCGCGCCGCCGCGGACTGAGGACGTAATTAACAACACGACGGGCGGCGTGGTCGAGCTCGACCCGGAGCTTAGCTGGAACTTCGAGCTTGGCGTTCGCAGCCGGCCGGCCGACGGCGTGCACTTCGAGGCGACCTTCTTCCGCCTCGACTACGAGAACCAGATCGTCCCGGCGAGCCTCGCGGGCGGCATCGGGACGACGCTGACGAACGGCGGCGCGACGCTCCACCAGGGCCTCGAGCTCTCGGGCCGCTTAGACTCAGGCGCGCTGCGCAAGTCGCCCCACAACTTCTACGCGCGCGCCGCCTACACTTTCCTTCCCGTAGCGCGCTTCGAGGGGGCCCGGCTGAGCAGCATAAGCATCCCCGGCGAGGCCGTGCCGAGCATCAGCGGCAACCGCCTGCCCTACGCGCCGGAGCACCTTCTGAACGCGACCGTGGGCTACTCGCACCCCGGCGGCTTCGACGGCCTCATAGAGGCCGTGCACGTCGGCTCGCAGTTCGCGGACGACCGCAACTTCGGCGCGGTGCCGGAGTTCGCCTCGAACGGCGTGCGCGTCCCCGACTCCCTGCGCTTCAGCGGCCAGTTGGGGGTCATACCCTCCTTCACCGTCTGGAACGCGACGGCCAACTACACGGTTGAGCGCACGCGCACGACCTTCTTCGTCACCATCAAGAACGTCTTCGACCGTCTCTACATAGCCGACCGCTCGCGCGGCATTCTGCCCGGCCCGCCGCGTCTCGTGCAGAGCGGCGTGAAGTTCAACTTCTGACGGCCGCGCAAAAAGAGTGGCAGGCTGGGTGACGGGAGGCCGGCCTCCCGTCATGCTTTTTGCGTGCCGGCGGCGCATGCCAAACGGCCGCGGTTGGGTTATAATCCGCGCACTTTTTGACCCGAGCCGATAAAAACATTTCCGGGGGGCTTAAAACGGATGGACGAGAAGAGGCTTGAGCACTATCGCGCGGTGCTGCTCGAACAGCTCAGGCAGCACTCGGAGCTGGCGCGCGAGAACCAGAACGACGCGCTTGAGGTCGCGGCCGCGGACGACGGCGTCAAGGACGTGGCCGACATGTCCGTGCAGGACGTGAGCCAGGAGATAGAGTACCGTCTGAGCGAGCGCGAGTCGCAGATGGTCGCGGACATAGACCAGGCGCTGCTGCGCATTGACGAAGGCAGCTACGGCGTCTGCGCGCGCTGCGGCAAGGAGATACCCGAGCGCCGCCTCGACGCAGTCCCCACCGCCCGCTACGACGCGGAGTGCCAAGCCGTAGTGGAGGCCAGCCAGGGCGAAGACGAACACGCAACGCTCTGAAGCGGTGACGAGTGAAGAGTGGCGGGCAGCGGGCAAGACAGCTTCTTGCCCGCTGCCCGCCACTTGTCATTCCTGACCACTTCTAAGCCTTCGGGTGCGACCTGTCGTAAACCTCTATGAGCTTCTCCATCGAGACGTGCGTGTAGATTTGCGTGGTGGAGAGGCGCGCGTGGCCGAGCAGCTCCTGTATGTCGCGCAGGTCGGCGCCGCTGTCGAGCAGGTGCGTGGCGAAGGAGTGGCGCAGCGAGTGCGGGCTTATGTCGTGTATGCCGGCGCAGATTTTGATGTACTTGTCCACCATGCGGCCGACCGAGCGCGTCGTGATTCGTGTACCCTGGTAGTTGAGGAAGACGGCCTCCTCGTCGCGCTCGGCCGGGGGCGCGTTCTGCAGGAAAGAGTTCCTCACGGTCATCCAGCCCAGGAGGGCGTGGAGCGCCGGCTCGCCGAACGGCACTACGCGCTCCTTCCGGCGCTTCCCCTTGACCCTCACGGCCCTGTTCCTGTAGTCAACGTCGCGCAAGTCCATCTTCACCAACTCGGACACGCGCACGCCCGTCCCGTAGAGCATCTCTAAAATCGCGCGGTCGCGCTTTCCCAGGTCGGTCGAGATGTCCGGCGTCTCTATGAAGCGCACGGCGTCCTCGACCGAGAGGTGGTTAGGGAGCTTCTTCTCCAGGCGCGGGGTGGAGACGAGCTTGGCCGGGTTCGTCTCGACGACGCCCTCGCGTATGAGGAACTGGAAGAAGGTTCTGAGCGCCGCGAGCTTGCGCGCAATCGAGGTCTTCTTCTTCTGCGCGGCGTGAAGCTCCGATAGCCACTCGCGGATGGTTATGTGGTCAATCTGCCGCACGTCCGGCTCGCGCCGCCCGCCGGTGAAGGGGTCTGCCGGCGCGAGGTGGTCGAGGAACTGGCCGAGGTCAATGGCGTAGTTCCTGAGCGTGTGCTCGCTCACGTTGCGCTCGTAGCGCAGGTGCTCGAGGAACTGTGCAAGCATTTGCTCCATAAAACAGAAGGAAGCGGAAGCTCCGGCGAACGGCCCAAGAATAGAACAAAAGCCGCCTTCTGCCTACTGCTTTCTGCCTTCTAGCCCTTCGGCGAGTAGTAGCCGCGGCGCGTGCGGACGCGGAGGTTCTGGCGGGAGGTGACGCGCAGCGTGAAGGGGTGGAAGCGGCCGTCGCGGCGGGCGTCCGCCGGGTAGTAGTGCAGGACGTACTGCTGCGCGAGGTCGGCTGCTATCTGCGCGAAGGCGTCGGAGAGGTCTGAGCCGGTGCGCGGGACATAGACGGCGCCGCCCGTCTGCTCGGCGAAGAATTGCAGGTTGCGCTCGCCGCGCAGGTCGCGCAGGTTGGCGCTCTCGCTGTGGCCGGTCTGGACGGCGTAAATCTGGCAGTCGTTGGCGACGGCGCGCTCGACCGTGGTCTCGAAGTCGAGGTCGCTGATGGTGTCGGTGCCGTCCGAGACTATGACGATGACCTTGCGTCCCTCGTGAGGGCGGAGGTAGTCGGCGGCCTGCGCGACGGCGTCGAAGAGGGCGGTTGCGCCCTCGGGCTTGTTGAAAGACTCGATAGTGCGGACTAGCGCGCGCACGTCGTTCGTGAGCGGCTGCGAAAGCTCCGGCACGGTCGAGACGGAGAAGATGGCGGCGCGGTCAACCGGCCTCAGAACCGTCTTGAGGAAGCGGACGGCCGCCTGCTTCTCGAACTCGCGGCCGGCGCGCAGCGACGAACTGTTGTCGTAGAGCAGCGCGATGCGCACGGGCGTCTCGGAGCGCGTCAATTCGGCGATGGGCCGCGTCTCGCCGTCAACGACCAGCTCGAAGTCCTTGAGCTGTAGGTCTGTGACGGCGCGGCCGCGGTCGTCTATGACGGTCGCGGGGACGGGGACGAGGTTCGAGCTGATGCGCACGACCTCGTCCTCGTCAACCTCCTCGCCGGAGCCCGATTCGGCAGCGGCGGCGGGCGTGGGCGACGAGGCCGGCAGCGGGCGCGCACGCTCGCCCTCAGAGCGTATGACTGTGAGCGAGTCGTCGGCCTTCTTCTTCTCGGTGCGGGGCGGCTCGGCGATGGGGCCGGGCGTTGGCGAAGGGCCGGGCCTTATGCCCCGGCCCTGCTCGGCGGGCGGCTGCGGCGTTTTCTTACGGCCCGACTGCGCCCCGCCCGCGTAAGGGGCGGGCGCGAAGGCAACGAGCAGCGCCAGCGCGCCGCAGAGCCACGCGGCCGCGAGCCGCGAGCGGCACCCGCGCGCAGGCTCGGCCGTGCGGCCCCGCGTTAGGGCGCGGCCGTCAGCGGCGCCCGAGTCTCGCCTTTTATTTCCCGAAGCCAATCGTCCCATTCCCCGAGCGCGAGCTCGACCTGCCGCGCATGGCGCTCGCGCTTGCGCCGGAAGCGCCTCCGCTCCTCTTCCGGCAGAGGCTCCAACAGTGCGAACGTTATGTTGACCGGCTGATAGTTCTTAGAGTCTGCGCCCGACACGTAGCGGGCGAGCGCGCCCGTCGCGGCCTTCCGGGGCGCTTCGAGCGGCGCCTGACCGCGCACGATGCGGGCGGCGTTCACCCCTGCGAGCCAGCCCGTCGCCACGGACTCGACGTAGCCCTCGACCCCGCTTATCTGCCCCGCGAAGAATACGCGCGGGCGCTCGCGCATCTGAAGAGTCGGCGCGAGCACGCGCGGGGCGTTGATGTAAGTGTTCCGGTGAATCTGCCCGAACTGCAAGAACTCGGCCCGCTCCAAGCCCGGTATCAGCCGCAGAACCCTAGCCTGTTCGCCGTAACGTAGATGATTCTGGAAGCCGACGAGGTTGTAGGCGTCGGCCATCAAATTCTCTTGTCTTAACTGTACGGCGGCGTAAGGCTCGCGGCCCGTGCGCGGGTCTGTGAGGCCGACCGGCTTCATG
>DASPKR010000646.1:0-2556 GCA_035627975.1 Pyrinomonadaceae bacterium
CGTCCGAGGGGCAGAGCCAGCGCGGCGAGTGCCAGCAGCGCTGCACGCAGCAGTATCAGGACTGCCGCCGCGCCGCCAACGCCAATCAGGACACCTGCCGGCGCGCCTTCGAAGCCTGCCGCGAGGCCTGTAAGGGCAACACCAACACCAACGGCAACACAGGCGGCAACACCAACACGAACACCAACAGCAATACGAACACGGGCGGTAACACCAACACCAACACGGGCGGCAACACCAACACGGGCGGCAACACCAACACGAACACCAACACGAACACGAACACCAACGCGACACCACCGCGCGCGCGGTAAAGCCAGCCCTCCCAAATTGGGACAGGCTAGTTAAGTAGCGCGCTTCGAAGGGCCGACGGCCGGGAGACTATCTCTCCCGGCCGTCGGCCCCTTAGCTTTGGCTGTCTCGAAGGTTATTAAGGTTATTGTGGACGGGGTATGTACGTTGGGGTACACTTCGGCATCCCCCCTGAGCCGTTCGCGCGTCGCGCGCCCTCACCTGAGAGGAGCAGTAAAGATGCCCGACGAAAAAGATGCACGCCCCGTCGTGTTGCTCGTTGACGACTTCGACGACTCGCGTGAGAGCATCGCCATACAGCTAAGGGCCGAAGGCTTCGACGTGATAGAGGCGCCGGACGGCCTCGCCGCCATCGAGGCCGCCAGGCGAAAGCGCCCCAGCCTCGTCCTCATGGACTTGAGCCTGCCCGGCCTAGACGGGCTCTCGGCCACGTGCCGGCTGCGCGAGCTGGAAGGCATGCGCGAAGTCCCCGTCGTGGCGCTGACGGCGCACAGCCCCGAGACGCACCGCGACGCCGCGCTCGCCGTCGGCTGCGACGAGTTTCTGACCAAGCCCGTCGAGCCAAAGTCGCTCACGCCGCTCTTGAGACGACTGCTGGCCGAAGGCCGCGCGCCGGCGAGGCCGCAGATAGACTCGGCGTCGCTCGCCGACGACCAGCTCGCCGAAGCAATCGAGCGGTTCATGCCCGGCCGTGGCGACAGCCACTAAAAATTCTAGTCAGTTAAGTCAAGCCCCAGGACTTCGCGCAGCGCGCGGAGGTTAGCTTCCGCCTCGGCGTGGAAGCGCGCGGCCCACGCCTCGACCTCCGCGGGCGGCGTCTCGAAGAGCGCGCGCTTAAGGCGCGCGGCGAGCGCTTCAACGTCGCCGAACTCATAGACGAGCATGCCGCGCGTCTCGCCGACGTTCGTCGCGACGACGGGCAGGCCGCACCACGTCGCCTCGACACGAGAGATGCCGTAGCCCTCGCGCTCGACGCCGCGCACGAAGCAGTGGCTGCGCCGCATGATCTGATATACGTCCGCGTTCGGCACGTTCTCGATCACGGTTATCCATTCGCGCCCGCCCAGGACTTCCGCCCGGTACTCTTCGTCGCGCGCGAACGCGCCGTCCAGAAGCGCGAGCCCCACGTCCTCGCCCGTCTCGGCGCGCACGCGCTCGACCGCCTCGGCCGTGTCCCTGAAGCCGTATGCCGGTATGAAGACGCCCACGGAGCAGACGCGGCGCGGCCTCCGCCCGTAAGGCGCGAGCGCCCGCTCGGTCTCGGGCGGGAGACCCTCGCCCAGCCGCGACTCCGGTATAGGCACGAGGCAAGGGATGACCGTCACCCTCTGCGTGACCTTCACCTCCTCGACGAGCCAGCGCCGCAGCTCTTCGCTCACGACCACGAACTCGTCCACGCCGGCGACGGCGGCGCGGAAGAGCAGGCGGCGGAGCGCTGAGAACTCGCGGTGGCGTGCGGGAAGTGACCCGTCGAGGATATTTTTGTACCATCGTGCGCGCACGATGGGCTTGAGCGCGAGCCAGAGGGGCAGAAGCAGCGGGTTCGGGTGCTCGAGGTGGAAGTGAGTCACGTCGAGCACGCGCGCGCCGCGACGGGCGCGGAGCGCGAGCGGGACGACCCCGAGCCGCCTGTGCCGGAAGCAGCGGACGTGCGGCTCCGCGCACTCGCGCCCGCCGAAGTAGGCCCAGACTTTCACGCCCTCGCCCTTCAGGTGCTCGGCGAGGAAGCTGAAATAGACGGACACCCCGCCGTGCGGCGGCGGCAGCGGCCCGAGCAGTATGACTTCGCGGCTTACCATGCGGCGGGCTGAAATCATAACCTTTAACGGCAGGCAGTCAACCGACTGCTAATCGCCGGGCGCTTCACATTTGGCCTCCACGCCCGAGAGCAGCGAAGTCACGGTCGTAGTGCCGTCCTACAACCACGCGAGGTTCGTGGGGGCGGCGCTGCGCTCCGTCTTCGCGCAGGCGCCCGCGCCCGCCCGCCTCGTCGTCTTCGACGACGGCTCGACCGACGATTCGCCCCGCGTCATAGAGCGCGAGCTAAAAGCCTGCCCGTTCCCCTGCGAGCTTATCGCGACGCGCAACCGCGGCCTGTGCGCAACGCTTAACGACGGGCTCTCGCGCGCCTCGGGGCGCTACTTCGCTTACCTCGGCTCCGACGACCTCTGGCTGCCCGGCTTCCTCGCGGCGCGCGTGCGCGCGCTCGGTGCGCGCCCCGGCGCCGTGCTCGCCTACGGCCAC
>DASPKR010000647.1:0-2591 GCA_035627975.1 Pyrinomonadaceae bacterium
TCGAGGCCGCCCTCGCCGCGCCCGCGAACACGCCGACGACCAACACGCAAACCAACAATCATTAAAGACCGTGCAGGTAAAGATAAAGAACGCGAGCGACGTGCAGTGGCACGCGCGCGGCGGCGAGTTGAACACGAACCCCGACAACCGCTTCTACCTCGCGGCCGGCAACCGCTGGCTCAAGGGCGACGGAGGCGAGATGGTGACGAACATGGACGGGCGCTACGGCCTGCCGCAGGACTTGAAGCCGGGCGAGGAGGTCGAGGTGCCTCTTCAGGTCACGGCGCCGAAGGAGCCCGGCGAGTACACGCTCGAAGTTGACCTCATACAGGAGCAGGTCGCATGGTTCGCCGACAAAGGCTCCCCCGTCGCGCGTGTCAAGGTAACAATAGTTAAGTAAGTAGGCAGAAGGCAGTAGAACACCTTCTGACGTTAGGCGGTCTGAATATCGTCCGAGCTTCCGCCGGCCGGGCCTTACTGCCTTCTGCTTTCTGCCTTCCGCCTTCTGTTTTATGAGGCTTGCCTACTTCAGCCCGCTCGGGCCGCAGCGGTCGGGCATATCCGACTACAGCGAGGAGCTTCTGCCGGCGCTCGCCGAGCGCGGGGCCGGCGTGACGCTCTTCGTGGACGGCTTCGAGCCTTCGAGCCGCGAGCTGCTCGCGCGCTTCCCGGTCGTTGACTACCGGGGCGACCCGGCCGCGCTCCGCCGCCTCGGCGACTTCGACGCTGTCGTCTATCATATCGGGAACGACCACCGATACCACGACGGCATTCTCGAAGCGTTGAGGGCGAGGCCCGGCGTCGTCGTCCTGCACGACTTCGCGCTTCAGGACTTCTTCCTCGGGCTCGCGCGCGAGCGCGGCGACACGCGCGTCTATTTAGAAGAGGTCGCAGCGTGCCACGGCGAGCCGGCGCGGCGGGAGGCGGCCGAAGCGCTCGCGCGCGGCGGCGCGCCCGCGATACTCGCGAGCCCCGTCGAGTTCCCCCTGAACTGCCGCGTGGCGCGGGCGGCAGAAGGCTTAATCGTCCATTCGGAGTGGAGCCGCTCGCGGCTGGAAAGAATCGCGCCCGGCGTCCCCGTCGCGCGGATTGACATGGCCGTGAAGCCTCCCGCCCCGAAGCGCTACGACGAGACGGGCGGCGGCCGCGAGGTCGAGATAGCTAACTTCGGGCTGATTACGCCCGGCAAGGGCATCGAGCACGCCCTGCGCGCTCTCTCCGCGCTCAAGGCGACGCACGCCTTCCGCTACACGCTCGTGGGCGAGCCGAACCCCTTCTTCGACGTGCGCGGCCTCATTCGCCGCTACGGGATGGAAGACCGCGTGCGCGTCACCGGCCACGTCCCGCTTTCCGATTTCGAGCGGCGCATTACGGAGACCGACATCGCGCTCAACATGCGCGAGCGCACGGTGGGCGAGACCTCCGCGAGCCTGTGCCGCATCATGGCGGCGGGCGTGCCAGCCGTCGTCTCGAACGTCGGCTGGTACTCGGAGATTCCCGACGACTGCGTCGTCAAGGTTGACCTGGACGAGGACACGGACGCGCTCCTCTTTGCCTACCTCGAAAGGCTCATCGAGGACTCGGGGCTGCGGCGGCGTCTGGGGGAGAACGCGCGGCGGCACGCGCTCGCGGCGCACTCAGTCGGGCGCGCGGCCGACGCCTACCTCGCCTTCATCGCGGGAGTGATAGACAACCGCGCCCGGCGCTCCTTCACGGCTTCGGTCGCGCGCGAACTGTCTCTGCTCGGCCTGCGCCCCGAGGACGAGACGCTCCTGCGCGGCGTCGCTGCCGAGGTAGCAACGCTCGCGCCCGCCCTCCGCCCTGAAGGCCGCGCCGCGACGAACGGCAACGGCGCGTGCGCGCCGCCGGCCGCCGTCAACGTCATTGACGAAAGCACCGCCGTCCCTAATCCTTCACCGCGGCCGTCGGGCCGGCTCCCCAAGATCGAGGGCGTTGACTACAAGCGCGCGGCGGTCGAGTACCTCGGCCGCCTCCCGGAAGAGCGCCGTCACCACCTCCGCACCAAGCCGTTCTACAACCTCGCCAACAAGCCTGCGAGGTACAAGGGCGACGGGCTCGACGAGGACGCGCGCCGCCACTTCTGCGATTTCGCCAACATGGCCGTCGTGCTCGCGCTCCCGCCCGGCAGCCGCATACTCGACGTGGGCTGCGGCTCCGGCTGGCTCTCCGAATACTTCGCGCGCCTCGGCTACGACGTGACCGGCATAGACATAAGCCCAGACCTCGTAGAGATGTCGCGCGAGCGCGTCGCGCGCGTCCCCTACGGCGCCGACCACGAGACGCCGCTCCGCTGCCGCTTCGAGGTTCACGACGTTGAGGCCGCCCCTCCCGCGGGCAGCTTCGACGCCGTCGTCTGCTACGACTCGCTCCACCACTTCGAGGACGAGCGCGCCGTCGTGCGCAACTTGGCGGCTTCTCTCAGGTACGGCGGCCTGCTTTTCATACTCGAAGGCGAGCGCCCGCCCGCGGGCTCCGCGAGCGAGGAGGAGTTGCGCGCCGTTATGCGCGAGTTCCGCACGCTCGAGTCGCCCTTCGATTACGAGTACCTGCGCGAGCTTCTGGACGAGAAC
>DASPKR010000648.1:0-4136 GCA_035627975.1 Pyrinomonadaceae bacterium
CGTCGAACCTGCGCGAGATTCTCACCTCACCGTCGGGCTGTGTGAAGACCTCGTAATCACGTTTCGGCCTCATGGCCTCGACCAGCCGTGTCGGGGGGTAGTAGAAGCTCAGCTTTTGCTTCTTGTTGTACATGTCATGGGCGACCCCGATGGTTTTAAATGCGCAAGTCATCGAAGGGTGCTGGGGATTCGTCCCGGGGCGGCGGGTCCGGGCGTAGCCGCTCCCGCCGGCGACGCCGAGGGCACAAGACATAACGACGGACACGCAAAATAGTCTTTTCATCACACTCCAGAGATAGCGATTTTCGGGGTCCACCTTTAATTTGCCTTTTCCAACTCTAGAAACGGTAGTAAGCAGAATTAAGGGGGAGATAAGCGCGTAAATCGCTTTCATCCGTATATCTCCTAAAAAAGATTAGGCCATCACCTATGTTTAATAACTAGGTTCTGTTGACGTATCAGGTTAAGCTCTTTGAATGTTGCCGGTTACTCTGTCTGATGCTCAGTGGCAGAAGATTCTGCCCTTCTTACTCGCTCACCCGAAGCTCTATGTCGGGCCGCAGTGGAGTTGCCGCCGCTTCCTCTCCGCCGTGCTCTGGGTTTCCCGCTCCGGCGCGCAGTGGCGACTGCTGCCTAAGGAGTACGGCAACTGGAACAGCGGCTATAAGCGCTTCGCCCGCTGGTGCGAGCAAGGCGTCTGGGAAGAACTGCACCAGTTCTGCGCCGACGACCCCGACCTGGAGCACCTGATTATCGACTCGACCATCATCCGCGCCCACCCGTGCGCGGCGGGCGCGCTAAAAAAAACACGGCGGTCAGGAGGCCCAGGCGTTAGGTCGCAGCCGCGGCGGCTTCTCGACGAAGATACACTTGGCGGTTGATGCCTTGGGTAACCCGCTGCACTTCATCCTGACCGGCGGCGAGTGCCATGAGAGTCCGCAAGCCGGCGCGCTCATCGAAGGCTACGCGATGCAGGTGCTCATCGGCGACAAGGGCTACGACTCGGCGGACTTCATCAAAGGACTGGTCGCCGCTGGCATCGAGGCGGTCATCCCGCCGCGAGTTAACCGAACGGAGCAGCGCGAATATGACGAGCACCTGTACCGGGAGCGGCATCTCGTCGAATGCTTCATCAACAAGGTCAAGCACTATCGGAGAGTGTTCTCGCGCTTCGAGAAGCTGTCAAAGAACTACCTCGGCTTCCTGAGCTTCGTCAGCGCGCTCGTGTGGCTACGCTGAAATGTCAACAGAACCTAGTATTCTACCGCGGAACTGACGCACAAGTACGAATTCGGTGGTTTTATGCTTAACCACTCCCGCGCGGGATGGCAGCTTATCTCAGGTGCCGCGTCTTTGGGGCAGGCGCGCTTCGTGGCGCGGCTCAGGGACTGTGGCCGCGGCGCGGAGAGACCATGCGATGGTTGGAGGGTGGGCGGTTCGCCGGGTTCCGGTGTCGTCAGTTTGTCTTGAGGGCCTGCTCGATGGCGTCGCGCAACTGCTGGGGGCGGGCGTCGTTGAAGCCGATGAAGCGGTTGAGGACGCGGCCGTCGCGCAGGACGAAGAGTTGGGGGATGTTCGTCTTGTCCTGCATGAGGCGGGCGGCCCACTGGCGCTCGGAGAAGCCGAGGCGGTAGTCCATCCTGTACTGGGCGGCGAAGTTGCGCACCTTCTCGCGCGCCGTCAGCGGCTCCTCGGTCGAGAGGCCGATGAACTCGACGCCGCGGCCCTTGTACTCCCCGTTCATCTCTACGAGGTGCGGTATCTCCGAGCGGCACGGCCCGCACCACGTCGCCCAGAAGTTGAGCACGACCACGCGGCCGTCGTACTCGGCGAGGCGGAACGTGCCACCATCTAAGAGTTGAAGGTCGGTGTCGAGGATGGGGTTGGGCGCACGCCGCGTCTCGGGGCGGCTGAAGGTCGCCAGGCCGAGGGCGGTCGTCACGGCCAGCGCCGTGACGGCGACAGCGATGCGCGTCCGCGTCCAGAAACGTTTCGAAGGTTGACGCGTCTGCCGCGCCTGGGGGACTGCCTGACGGTGCGTTTTTCTGGCGGATGACATTACTCGAAGAGTCCCTTTAATCTGAAAGTATACGTCTAAAAGTGGAGTTCAGGGTCGCGGCGTCTGTGTGCGACCTTCGGGCCTCAGCGGCACTTGACCAACTCCGGCTCGCGCCCGTGGGTCAGGGTGAAGGTGCCGGCGTCGTCGTTCGAGTCGGTGAGGCGGACGCTGAGGGTCATGGTCTTGCCTCTGACCCGGCCGGTGTAGCGCGCCGGCTCGCCTTTGTCGCTCGCGCCCTCGCGGACGGGGCCGCCGCGTTCCGCGACGAAGGTGCCTGTGGCGTCGAAGCGGCCGTCGGCGCCGGGCCGCAGACGACCGTCGATCCGCCCGTGCGCGCAGTCGAACTCGATCTCGGCCCCGTCGTCGCGCACTTCGAGGCGGACGTGTTGGCCGCCCCAGGTGCCCGCGGCCACGTCGCCGCCGCCCGTCGTCTCACTCATCTCGTGCACGGCCGCCTCACCCCTCCCGGCGCCGACGGCGTTGCCGTTCGCCCCGGCGGCTGCTGCTGCGTTCGATGTCAGCGCGCCGGCGGGAGTCGCCGCGTCGGCGGCTGAGTTTGACGACTTCGCCGCCGGGTTCGACCCCTTCGCGGCGTTCGCCCCGGCCGCGCCCTTGCCACAGGAGCCGCCCTGCGCGAACGCCAACACGAGGAGGAGCGCGAAGGGAAGCGCGGCGTGCGCGGCGAATTTCGTGTTCACATTACGGGCCACGAGAAAACTTCTCCTTCGCGTGTTACAGAGGCGCGTGCGGGCACATTATGCCCCACGACGGCCGGGAAGGATAGGATTGCCAAGCGTACGGCTTGGTGATAATCTCTCGCGCGTAATCTTGAATTAAACGAAAGCACCACCGCGGCCGTCCGGGCGCGCGCCGTCCGCCCACGGAGGCGCGGGCGGACGGAGCTGACGCGTCCGCCCGGCCGTCGTCGCCGCCGTGGCGCCGCTCGCCGCGCGCGTGCGCCGCCCCCGGCAATCTCAAAAACCTTCGGAGGACGTATGCTGACCGACTTCAATGATCTCCCCTCGGCGCTGGCGATGCTCCAGGGCCTCGTCCACGGCGCCGACCCCGGCTCGATCATGAAGGTGATCGTGCGCTGGCTTCACTTCGTCGCCGGAATAGCGTGGATCGGGCTGCTCTACTTCTTCAACCTCGTCAACGTCAACTTCATGAAGGGCCTCGACGCCCCGACGAAGAAGGTCGTCGTCCCCGCGCTGATGCCGAAGGCGCTGTGGTACTTCCGCTGGGGCGCCCTCGTCACCGTGCTCGCCGGGCTGATGTACTACGTGATGTACATCGTCCCCGAGGAGGGCGGCCCCGGCGCCGCGAACCTCACCTCCGGCCAGCGGCTCGGCGTCATCGGCGTCTGGCTCCTCGTCGTGCTCGTCACCTACGCGATCCTCTTCTTCTTCTACCGCGTGCCCGCCCTGACGAAGGACGGGCGCGTGCTGGCCGTCGCCGTCGCCGTGTTGATGGTCGTGATGGCGGCGGCCGTCCTCTACGTGCTCGGAACGAAGAGCGGCAACTGCGACACGCTCGGCAACTGCAAGTATCTCGGCAACAAGACGCTCTCCATCGGCGTCGGCGGCGGCATGGGCATCCTCATGCTCCTCAACGTGTGGGGCGTCATCTGGCCGGCGCAGAAGCGCATCATCGCCGGCACCATCTCGGGGGAGGCCGCCCCGCCCGCGCTCGCCCGCGCCGCCTTCCTCGCCTCGCGCACCAACGCCTGGCTCTCGCTCCCGATGCTCTTCCTGATGGCGCAGTCGCACGACTATGCCTTCTTCGCCGGCAAGTAAGACGGGCGAAGGGCTGTCCGTTGTCCGTAGTTCGTGGTCAGTTGTTCTCTCTGCCCGGCTTGGGCCTTTCAGTCACAGCGCCGAGTCGCCCGCCGCGAACGACTGACTAATGACGACGGACTACGGACAGCCTTTCATTCAAAGGGGGTTTTTCGATGAGTGATGTGGTGAACTACGAGCCGCGGCAGTTCGACCTGAGCGGCCTCAACGGCATCTCCGACCGGACTCTGGAGATGCACTTCAAACTCTACGAGGGCTACGTCAAGGAAACGAACAGGCTG
>DASPKR010000649.1:0-6085 GCA_035627975.1 Pyrinomonadaceae bacterium
GTGGTGCCAGCGCTCGCGGGGGAGCTGCTTCAAGTCCTTGAGCGTGAGTATGCCGTGAAGGCTCCCGCCTTGCGCGACGGCGACGGCCTCCTGCCGGTGCAGCGGCAGGAGGTTGTCAACGAAGTGGCTCACTAGCGAGTCGGGCTCGACCGAGACGGGGGCGGTCATAGCGTCGCCCACGGTCTGCGCCTTGCGCGAGCGCGTGCGCGTGAGCGAGCGCGCCGCGTCCCACAGGAACAGGCCGACGAGCACCATCCAGAGGCCGCGGAAGGGGTCTGCGAGCCTCCACCAGAACCACACGCCGAAGATGACGAGCGTGCCGGCGATGAGCTGGCCTCCGAGCGCGGCCGTGCGCGTAGCCTCGTCCAGCCGGCCGTAACGCTTCCAGAGGAAGGCGCGCAGCACTCGCCCGCCGTCGAGCGGGTAGCCGGGCAGGAGGTTCGAGACGGCGATGAAGAGGTTCCAGTAGGCGACGATGGAGAAGCCCGCGGCCGCCGCGCGGTAGCCGGCCAGTCGCGCGCCGTACATCAGCGCGAATGAGACGACGGCGAAGAGGAAGCTCGAAGACGGGCCGGCGATGGCTATGCGGAACTCTGCGCGCGGGTTGTCTGGCTCGCGGCTGAGGCGCGTCAGGCCCCCGAAAGGGTGGAGCACGATCTCCTCGCTCGCGATCCCCTCTACGCGGCCGGCGAGCGCGTGCGAAAGCTCGTGGCCGAAGATGGAGAGGAAGAGGCCGACCGTGGTGAGCACGCCGGCGGCCCACGCGGCGCCCGCGTCGAGGCGGACGAGCTGCGTCATCACGCTCCCCTGCTCGAAGCCCGTGGCGACGACCCACGCCGAGAGCGCGAAGACGAGGAACCAGCGGTAGTCAATCCGCACCGGAATCCCCGAGACGCGCGCCACCTGGATCTGCCGCCGGAATAATGCTAAGAAATTCATAAAAAAGAAGGCAGAGGGCAGTAAGAAGACAGCGTGCCGTTTACTGCCTTCTGCTTTCTGCCTTCTATCTTTTTCATACTTCGAAGGCGCCGCCGCCGCTCTCGTCGAGCAGGGCCGACTGCTCGTTGCGCGCGACGCGGCGGAGCAGGAGCGGCTCGTCGTAGAGCTGCGCGAGGCCGTTGACGATGGCTAGCCGGGGGTCGTCCGGCATCGTGACGCGCAGGCTCGTCTCGCGCTGAAGGTACTCGGCCATGCCGTCGAAGAGCGCGCCGCCGCCCGTCAGTATCACGCCGCGGTCGTAGATGTCTGCGGCGACCTCCGGGTGTAGCTCTGCGAGCGCGCGGTTGACGATGCGCGACAGGCGGCGGATGGGCGCCTCGGCCGCGACGCAGACCTCCTCGCTCTTTATGTCAATGGCGCGCGGCGCGCCCGTCTGTACGTCGCGCCCCTTTATCTGGACGCTGCGCGAGGTATCGCGCGGCTCTATGGCCGAGCCCAGCTCGATCTTGAGTCTCTCGGCCGTCGCGGGGCCGATGAGGAGGCCGTGGTGGCGCCGCAGGCGGTCTTTTATCGCCTCGTCTATGTCGAGGCTCCCGACGCGCTCGGCCTGCGCGTAGATGATCTGCCCGCGCGCCACGACGGCCACGTTCGTCGTCCCGCCGCCTATGTCAACGACCGCGGAAGCCTTCTTGTCCTCGACAGAGACGCCCGCGCCTATCGCGGCCGCCAGCCCCTCCTCGACCATATAGACGCGCCCGATGTGCGCCTCCTCGGCCGCGGCCATAAGCGCCCGCTGCTCGACCTGCGTGATGCCGGAGAGCACGCTCATCACGGCGCGGCGGCTGAAGTGGGAGAGGCCGCTGCGGGCCTTCCGCACGAAGTGGTCGAGCATCTTCTGCGTGCGCTCGAAGTCTGCGACGACGCCGTCAACCAGTGGCGCGACCAGGGTCACGTCGCGCGCCTCGCGCCCCAGCATCTCGTGAGCCTCGCGGCCTATGGCGACCGTCTCGCCGGAAATCTTGTTGACCGCCACGACGGCGGGCTCGTCAACCACGATGCCGCGGCCTCGCACCGCGATGATGACGGTCGAGGAGCCGAGGTCAATCGCCATCGAGTCCGACACGAGGTCGCGCAGGCCCGCGAATGACATGAACGAGCGCGTCTTACGCATGAACGAGTTTGAGGCCATAAAAGAGTAGTCAGTAGTCAGCAGTCAGTAGCCGGTAGAGAACCTTTGCCGTCTTAGCGTCAGGGCGAAAGCGTCGGCGCCCGCCTCGCGGGGCCTACTGTCTCCTGCCTACTGGCTACTGACTACTGCTTGCTCGTGCCGCCAGTCCACCTCGAAGATGGGTACGGGCTGGACGCGGTTCTTGACGGTCATCGGCGGGCGCGGCCGGAACGGGCAGTTCGACCCTTGCGCCGCGCGCGCCGTGGCGTCGCTCAGGAGTATCTGGCCGGGCTGCGAGTTCTGCTCCAGGCGCGCGGCAAGGTTGACGGTGTCGCCGATGGCCGTGTACTCGGAGCGGCGCTCCGAGCCGATGTAGCCCACGGTGGCGACGCCAGTGTGCAGGCCGATGCCTATGCGTATCTCGCTCAGGCCCTCGCCGCGCAGTTGGCCGTTGATGACTTCCATCTGCCGCTGCATCGCGACGGCCGCCGAGACTGCGTTGCAGGCGTCGTCGGGCGTGGCCGTCGGCGCGCCGAAGAGCGCCATCAGCCCGTCGCCCATGTACTTGTCGAGCGTGCCGCCGTGCGCGAAGATGATGTCGGACATCTCCGTGAAGTAGTAGTTGAGTAGCTGCACGACGCGCTCGGGGGGGGCCTGCTCGGAGAGGCGGGTGAAGCCGCGTATGTCGGCGAAGAGCACGGTTATCGTCTGGTTGACGCCGCCGAGCTTGAACGACTCCGGGTGCTCGAGGATCTGGCGGACGACGTACTCGGGCATGAAGCGGCTGTAGTTTGCGCGCGCGACCTCCTCGCGGGCGAGGCGCGCGTGCGCGCTCGCGTTCTCGACCGCGACGGCCGTCTGGGCGGCGACGGCGCTGACTAATTCGAGGTCGTCGCGCGTGAAGGTGGTGAACGGGTCGAGGCGGTCTGCGTAGAGCGCGCCGTGAACACGCGTGTCCGCGATGAGCGGCGCGCATATGGTCGAGTGCACGCCCTGCGCGACTATGGAATGGACGCCCGCGAACTCGGAGTCGGCCGCCGCGTCCTGAGACAGGAGCGCCTGCCGCTCGCGCATGACCTTGCGGGTTATGGTGCGGCCGATTGGCTGCCGGCGCGCCTGCGCCGAGCGCTTCTCGTCGCGCACTCGGAGGGCCACGACCTTGAGGTCGTCCTCTCCGTCCGCCGAGTCGCCGCTTTTGAGGAGCGCGCAGACGCGGTCGGCCGGGGTGGCGCTGAAGATGACCTCGCACGCCTTGTCGAAGATGCTGTCGAGGTCGAAGACGGAGCCGAGCGTCTTCGTCATCTCGTAGAGCAGGGCGAGAATCTTCGCCTTGCGGCGGAGGTCTTCGAGCTCGGCGCTCGGCGCGGCGGCCGCCGGGTGTCGCGAGGAGAGCGCGGCGCGTATCACGTCGTTTGCGGAGACGAGGAGCTGCGTGTGGCCCAGCGGCTTGTCCTCGTAGCGCACTTCGGGCTCGCCCCTGCGCTCGTCCGAGAGGTCGAAGTTGATCTCGCTTTCGCCTATCTTTATGCGGTCGCCGTCCCTGAGCGGCGCCTCCAGCCGCTGCTTGCCCGCGACGAAGACGTGGTTGGCCGAGCGCTTGCCGTCAACCGAGCCGTCAACGATAAGGTAGGTGCCGTTCTGGAACTTGACGTGCGCGTGGTAGCGCGAGGCGCGGGGGTCGTTCAGTACCACGGAGTTGTCCGGCGCGCGCCCGATGGTGCAGAGCGCCTGCGGCGAGAGCTTGAACTGCCACTCGCGGCCGCCCGCGTCCGTTATGTGCAGAAGTGCCATAAGGGAAAAACCTCTGCCGAAATTCTACATGCAAAGGTTGCTAAGAGGCCAGAGGTTTGGCGCGCGACTGTTAACCTGCCGGCAACATTCCGTTAACCCCGTCTTCATGCGACGGCGATATATTGTTCGGCGAAGACGTAAGCCCTTCGGGAGACAGGAGAGAGAAATGACCTTTCCCATGCGCCAAGTCATTCTCCGCGCGGCCGCAGTCTGCTGGCTCGCCCTCGCCGCGGCCGCTGGCTCGAACGCACAGTCGGGCTCGCAGACGCCCGCCCCCGCCCCGCCGAAGGCCGAGGCGGGAGGTGGCCCGGCGGGAGGCCTCTCCGGCATCGAGGAGGTTCGGCAACAGCTCCGGGAGCAGCGCGAGGAGATAGAGCGACTGCGCGCGGCCGTCCGCGCGCAGTCGCGGCTCGTCGAGCGGCTGCTTGAGCGCGTAGAGCGCGCCGAGCAGGCGCAGCAGCAGCGGGGCGGGCAGGCGCACGCGGCGGCTCTCGTCGCCGACGCCTCCGACACGGCCGGCCCGCCCCCGCCGCGGGGCGAAGGCGGCGGGCAGTCTTCGCAACAACTCGAAGAGCGCGTCGCGCGCGCGGAGGAGGCGGCGAAGAAGGCGAACGACGCCGTCTCGAAGCAGCTCGGCTCGATAACCTTCGGCGGCGACATACGCTTCCGCTACGAGTCGTTATACGGCCAGCAGAACGCGCTCGCGTCGGCCGAAAACCCCGCGGCGCTCGGCAACCCGCTCACGACGCGCCAGCGCCTGCGCGTGCGCGCGCGCTTCTCGGCGAGGGGGAAAATCTCCGACGAGTTCGCGTGGGGCCTGCGGCTCTCTACGGGGAGCTTCGCCGACGTGGGCTCGACGAACCAGACGCTCACAGACTTTTTCAACCGCAAGAGCTTCGCCCTCGACCAGGCCTACATCACTTACAAGCCGAAGGCGGCGCGGGGCTTCCAGCTACAGGCCGGGAAGTTCGACACGCCGTGGCTGCGCACCGAGCTTACCTGGGACAACGACATTTCGCCCGAGGGCCTGAGCGAGAGCTACACGCGCGAGTTCAAGGACTCCGCTGTCAAGAGCCTGACGCTCGTCGCGTGGCAGTTGCCGATGCTCGAGCGCAACTCGGCCTTCGTGCTCGGCCCGGACGGAAAGGTTGACTTCTCGGCGTCGGGGCGCGCCGGCCGAGACCTCGCGCTCTACGGCGGTCAAGCGCGCACGGAGCTCGCCCCGTCGAAGAACTTCACGCTGCGCCTCTCCGCCGCAGACCTTTACTTCTCCGGCACGCAGTTCATCACGCCAGCGCAGGTCTTCGGCGGCAACATTCAGTTCCCCATCTCAGTCGTAATCCCCGCCTCGGGCTCTACCCCCGCGCGCACCGTCACGGCGCAGGTCTCCGTGCCGCGCGACCTGCTCGTCTCCGGCAACGCCAACCTCGGTCTCTCGCTCGCCAACACGAACGCCACGAACCGCGACGGGCGCCTCTCCTCCGGCTTCAACCTCGTTGACTTAATCGCCCGCGCCGACTTCACGCGCAGCAGGCGCTGGCCCGTCATGCTCCTCTTCAACTTCGTCACAAACACGCAGGCCCACGACGTTGTGACGGCGGGGCCGGGCGGCGGCGACTTGCTACTAGAGAACGACGAGGGGCAGGGCTTCTGGGCCGAGCTCCAGGCCGGCAAGGACTTGCTCCGCCTTCCCGCCGACAAAATCTCGCGCGGCGACCTCATGTTCAACTACACGCTCGCCCGCATCGAGAAGGACGCCATACTTTCTCCCTTCAACGGCAGCGACCTCGGCCAGTCAACGGACGCGCGCATACACCGCTTCATCGTCGGCTACGCCGCCGGCCCGCGCGTGCAGGTAACGCTCACGGGCTTCTTCACGCGGAGGGCGAACGGGCTGCTCGGCCCCTTCGCCGCGACGCCGCCCGGCTCGCTCGACCGCACTCTCACACGGCTGCAACTCGACACGGTCTTCCGGTTCTGAGGTGCGGCGTTAGGGCAAATAACCGGCCGCTGTTCGCCGGCGGCGGTCGCGCTCGCGCACGGCGGCGGGGCATCGTGCTCGCCGCGCCGGCGGCGGAGAGCGAGTGAGATTTCGTCGCCCTCTCCGGCGCCTTCACGCGCGTTCGCCGTTCGGCCGCCGTTGCAATTTCGACAAGAAAATTTTCTCTATTCGCCCGATAAAGTCTC
>DASPKR010000650.1:0-5049 GCA_035627975.1 Pyrinomonadaceae bacterium
CGGAGAGGCGAACCATCGCGCCCTCTACCCGACCGCGGAAGAGGAAGGGGTTCGTGTCAACGTACACGGGCTGCAAGGCCCAGCGCTCTTCGTCGAAGACGGGGAACTCCTCGGTGCGGAGCTCGACCGCCTCCTGCACGACGTAGTCGGCCGCGAGCGCGGCCTCAAGTGCGTCGTCCCACTCCGACTCGCTCGCCCGCGGGCCTATGACGACGCCCGCGCCGCCGTAGTCGTCGTTCGGCTTGAGGACGAACTCCGGGCGGCGCCGCCTCACGTGCCCGATTAAATCTATCTCCGCGCCCCCGCGCGTCGTCTTGCGCTCCGAGACGCGGCGAGTCCACGGCACGCACTCGCGTATGACTTCCCTCTCGCGCGCGTCGAAGCGCACGGCCGGCTCCGATTCGTCGGTCAGAAGCTCGAAGGCGGCTTTCTTGTGAAGCGGCTTGCAGCGAAGGGAGTTGACGAGGCAGACGCTGCCGTCGAGGTAGGCGGCGAGGATGGGGTGGGCGTCGTCGAGCCGCGTGAGCAGCTCGTGAATGATGATGCGCTTGTAGATTAAATCCACGCGGAAGTCGCCGCGGCGCAACGTGCGCCCGTCGTACTCCAGCTCTTCCGGCGAACAGACGACCGACGCGATGCCGCGACGCTCGAAGTACTCGCGCAGCAGCTCGAACTCGTTAGAAGTTGGCAGGCCCTTCCAGTCAACGATTGCGACGCGCGGCGGCTCGTCGCGCCCGAGCCATTCTCGGTAGGTCTCGACTAAGCTCGCGAGGAGCGCCGCCGGCGGGTCGAACTCGCGCAGTCGGTAGCGTGCGGCGAGGGCGCGCATCGCCGGCACCTCGAACGCGAGGCGATTGAGGCCCGGCTGGTCTGTGAGGCTCGAAGGGTTCTCGGCGTTGTACTCTACGAACTTGACCTCCGGGCCGTGCGTGAAGGCGTCGAGGCGCGTGTTGACGGCGTGGCACTCGTAGCCCGGCTCGACCAGAGCGAAGCGGCGCTCGCGCTCCGTCATCCCGACGCGCGACATGAGCGCGGGGTCGGCTACGAAGGCTCGCCCGAGCTTCTCGAACGCGCCCGCCAGAGTTTCGGAGCAGCGGGCGAGCCGCGCGTACTGCTCGCCCGTCAGGAGGTGCGGCCTGAGCGAGACGCCTATCTCGCGCCCGCCGTAGGTGAGCCGCGCCTCCCTCATCCCGGCCTTCAGGCGCGCGAACAGCTCTCGCGTCGCGCCGCCGTCGGCCCTGAGCATCTCGTGGTACTCGGCAATCGCCCGCTCGCGCATACCGGTTGCGGATTGCGGGATTAAAAGGCGAGGAGGTTGAAGACAGTGCTTCTGCCTTCAACCCTCCGCCTCCAATCAGCAATCCGAAATTACTTGTCTGCCGCCACCTTCCCGTCCTTCTCTTCGAGCGCGGCCTGCGCGGCGGCGAGGCGCGCGAGGGGGACTCGGAAGGGCGAGCAGGAGACGTAATCCAGGCCCGTCTCGTGGCAGAAGGCTATCGAGCGCGGCTCGCCGCCGTGCTCGCCGCAGATGCCGACCTTGAGGCCCGGCTTCACGGAGCGGCCCCGCTCCGTCCCCATGCGGACGAGCTGGCCGACGCCCTCGCGGTCTAAGACCTGGAACGGGTCGTCGGGCATCACCTTCGTCTCGACGTAGGCGGAGAGGAACCGGCCCGAGTCGTCGCGCGACAGCCCGTAGGTCGTCTGCGTGAGGTCGTTCGTGCCGAACGAGAAGAAGTCGGCGTGCTCGGCTATCCGGTCGGCCGTCAGCGCCGCGCGCGGCAGCTCTATCATCGTGCCGACCGTGTAGCTCAGAGTCATGCCGTGCTCGCCTGTGACCTGGCGGGCGACCTCTTCGATAAGCTCGCGCTGGCGGCGAAGCTCCTCGGCCGTCGAGACGAGCGGCACCATTATCTCGGGCGAGACCGAGACGCCCTCGCCCGCGAGGTGGCACGCGGCCTCGAAGATGGCGCGTGCCTGCATGCGCGTCACCTCGGGGAACATCATGCCGAGGCGGCAGCCGCGGTGGCCGAGCATGGGGTTCGCCTCGTGCAGGCGCTCGACCTGATGTAGGAGCCGGCGCTTCTCGGCTATCTCGTCGAGCAGGCGGTCTGTGTCGCGTATGCTCTCGGCGCGTCGAACCTGTAGCTTCAGCTCGTTCAGCTCGCCGAGCAGTTCTTCCATGCGCGGCAGGAACTCGTGGAGCGGCGGGTCGAGCAGGCGGATGGTTACGGGCAGGCCCGCCATCGCCGCGAAGATGCCCTCGAAGTCCTTGCGCTGGAGCGGCAGGAGTTTTTCGAGCGCCTTCTGGCGGGCGCCGGCGCCCTCGGCCAGTATCATCTCGCGCATCGCCGCGAGCCGTCCCTCGCCGAAGAACATGTGCTCGGTGCGGCACAGGCCCACGCCCTCGGCGCCGAAGTCACGCGCGACCTGCGTGTCGTGCGGCGTGTCTGCGTTTGCGCGCACGCGCAGGCGCCGGAACTCGTCGGCCCAGGACATAAGCTCGCGGAAGTCTTCGCCGAGCGCGGGCTGCACGGTCGGCACCTGGCCGACGAAGACGCGGCCCGTCGAGCCGTCAACCGTTATCCACTCGCCCTTCGTGACGACCGTGCCGTTGACGTTGAACTGCTGCTGGCCGTAGTCAATGTTCAGCGCCGACGCGCCGCAGACGCACGACTTGCCCATGCCGCGCGCCACGACGGCCGCGTGGCTCGTCATACCGCCGCGGGCCGTGACAATCGCCTGCGCGGCGACCATGCCGTGGAAGTCGTCCGGGCTAGTCTCCTGACGGACGAGCACGACGAGCTCGCCGTCGCGCGCGAGTTCTTCGGCCTCGTCCGGGTCGAAGACGACGCGGCCCTGCGCTGCGCCGGGGCTGGCGGGCAGCCCCTTCGCGATGACTTTCGCGTCCGTCTTGGGGTCAACCGTCGGGTGCAGGAGCTGGTCTAGCTGCTCGGGCGTGACGCGCCGGACGGCGGTCGCCTTGTCAATGAGCCCCTCGCGAACCATGTCAACGGCGACGCGCACCGCGGCGGCGCCGGTGCGCTTGCCCGTGCGTGTCTGTAGCATCCAGAGGCGGCCGCGCTCGATGGTGAACTCCACGTCCTGCATGTCGCGGTAGTGGCGCTCAAGAAGCTCGGCAATCTGCGTGAACTGCTCGTAGGCTTCGGGCAGCCCGCGCTGCAATTCGCTGATGGGCTGAGGGGTGCGAATCCCCGCGACCACGTCCTCGCCCTGGGCGTTTAAGAGGAACTCGCCGTAGAGCTTCTTCTCGCCGGTCGAGGGGTTGCGCGTGAAGGCTACGCCCGTGGCGCTCGCCTGCCCCATGTTGCCGAAGACCATCGCCTGCACGTTGACGGCGGTGCCGAGGTCGTCGGGGATGCGGTTGACGCGGCGGTAGTCAACTGCGCGCCGGCCCATCCACGAGTTGAAGACGGCGGCGATGGCGACCCTGAGCTGCTCGTAGGGGTCTTCCGGGATGACGTGGCCGCCCTGCTCGGCCGAGATTATCTGGCGCTGCGAGGCGATGACTTCCTGAAGCTGCTCGGGCGAGAGGTCTGTGTCGCGGCCGCCCTCGGTCTTGGCCTTGAAGCGCTCCATGACGCGCTCGAACTTCTCGTGGGCGATGCCCATGACGATCTCGCCGAAGAGGGTGCCGAAGCGTCGGTAGGCGTCTAAGGCGAAGCGCAGGTCGCCGGTCTGCGCGGCGAGCCCCTGCGCGGTCTGCTCGTTTAAGCCGAGGTTGAGGATCGTGTCCATCATGCCCGGCATCGAGAAGGGCGCGCCCGAGCGCACGGAGACGAGAAGCGGGTTTTCGGGGTCGCCGAACCTCTTGCCCGTCTTGGCCTCGAGCGCCTTCAGCCCCTCGATGACCTGCTCCCACATACCTTCGGGGAAATTTTTGTTGCTGGCGTAATAGGCGTTGCACGCCGCGGTGGTCACGACGAAGCCGGGGGGGACTGGCAGCCCCGCCCTCGTCATGTCGGCCAGGCCGGCGCCCTTGCCGCCGAGCAGGGCGCGCTGCCGGCCGTCGCCCTCCTCGAAGAGATAAACCCACTTCTGTCCAATATTCTGTGACATGGCTTTGCTTCCCAACTAGGTTAACTGGCAGGCTCTGAAATCGGGGGCGAGGGGCGGGCCGAAGGCCCAGTGCGCGCGGCGGCCCTTCCTCGAAGCGGCCCGGCGTTCTGGGCTCCGCGCCCGTTACGCCGGAGACTTTAAACCCCGGAGGCGGAAAGGCGCAACGGTTATCGTGCGGCGGGCCGTGGGTTGCGGAATGACGAGAGGCCAGCCGTTCTTCTTTGCGTGCCAAATTTGCGCTACGGCTTCTCGCCCGCCGCCGTGCCAGCCGTACAAGTCCCAGCGGTGGAGAATCCTGCCGCCTGCGGCCCCGGCCGCCTTTCGTGCGACAATGCGGGCCATGCCGGACGGTAAGGGCACACTCTACCTCGTCGCAACGCCCATCGGTAACCTCGAGGACATCACGCGCAGGGCGCTGCGCGTGCTCTCGGAGGCCGACGTGGTGGCGTGCGAAGATACGCGCCGCACGCGCACGCTCCTCGAACACTTCGGGATACGCGCCAAGACCGTGAGCTACCACGAGCACAACGAGCGCGAGCGCGCCGAGGAGCTGGCCTCGATGGTCGAGGGCGGGGCGAGCGTGGCCGTCGTGACGGACGCCGGCACCCCCGGCGTGAGCGACCCCGGCTACCGGGTTGTGCGCGCCTGCGTCGAGCGCGGATTGACGGTCGTCCCCGTGCCGGGCGCGGCGGCCTTCGTCGCGGCGCTCACGGCCTCGGGGCTCCCCACGGACGAATTCTACTTCGGCGGCTTCCTGCCGGCCCGCCCGCACGCGCGCCGCGCGCGGCTGGCCGAGGTGCGCGCGCTACGGGCCACGCTCGTCTTCTACGAGACGCCGCACCGCATAGCGCAGGCGCTCGCGGACGCGCGCGAAATCCTCGGCGAGCGCGAGGCGGCCGTCGCGCGGGAACTTACGAAGCTGCACGAGGAGGTCGCGCGCGGCCGGCTCACGCAGCTTGCCGAGCGCTTCTC
>DASPKR010000651.1:0-9309 GCA_035627975.1 Pyrinomonadaceae bacterium
CGGGTTCGGCACGTCTATCTTCATCTCGGAGGCGCGGCCCTGCTGGTCGAGCGTGAAGGTGACGAAGCCGCGCGGGAACGGATAGACGATGGATTCGCGCCACTTGATGCGGAAGGTGTCGAAGTGCCAGTGCTCCAAATCGCCGACGAAGTTGGGCGACGGCACCAGGCGGACGACGAGCCTGCCGTTCTCCTCCGAGACGCGCGCGTCGCCGAACATCGCGCCGGTGTAGGTGCCGGCGTAACCGGCGAGTGGGAGCGAGGGCTTCGTGCCTGTGACGCGCGACTCCTCGACTTTCTTCGCGGCAGCCTCGGCGGCCTCGCGGCTCGCCCTGGCGCGCGCGAGGTAGTCGGCGCTCCAGTCGCGCTTGGGGACTCCCAAAAACACGTCGAAGATTTTGTTGGACAGCACGGTCGGGAGCGGCGTCTCGCTGTTGGTGAGGACGACTAGGCCGAGGTTCTCTTCGGGCATCATCGCCACGCGCGAGATCATGCCGTCGAGCCCGCCGCCGTGCGAGACTACCTTGCGGCCCTGGTAGTCGTTCAAGGCCCAACCCAGCCCGTAGAGGTTGAAGTGCGTCGTCGGGTTGAACTTCTCGGCCGATTCGCTTACGGCGCCGGAGATGGTGTGCGGCGTCCACATCTCGCGCGAGCGGTCTGCGCCGAAAATCTTCTTGCCCTCGAAGGTGCCGCGGCCGAGCTGGAGCCGAACCCACTGGGCCATGTCGGCGACCGACGAGTTGATGGCCGCCGCGCCGCCCGCGTTGTCAACGTTGTCGTAGTGAATCACGCGGAGCTTGCCGTCCATCTCGTTGTGCGGCGTCGCAATGTTGGGGGTGGCGAGAAGCTGCTTGTGGCTCGTCGTCGTGCGCTTCATGCGGAGCGGCGCGAAGAAGCGCTCGCGCACGAAGTCGTCCCAGCTCTTGCCCGTGACGGCCGGCACAATCTCGCCCGCGGCGAGGAACATTATGTTCTGGTAGCCGTAGCGGCTGCGGAAGCTCGAAGTGGGCTTGAGGTAACGGGCGCGGCGGATTATCTCCTCGCGCGGGTAGGTTGACTCGAACCAGAGCAGGTCGCCGCCGAAGGTGGCGAGGCCGCTGCGGTGGCTCAAAAGGTCGCGCACGGTAATCTCGCGCGTCACATAAGGGTCGTACATCTGGAAGTAGGGCAGGTACTTGGTGACGGGGTCGTCCCACTTGAGCTTCCCTTCGTCAACCAGGACGGCGAGCGCCGCGGACGTGAACGCCTTCGTGTTTGAGGCGATGGCGAACAGTGTGTCGGCGTCAACCGTCCCCGGCTTCCCCAACTCGCGCACGCCGTAGCCTTTGGCGAAGACGACCTTGTCATCCTTCACTATCGCCACGGCGAAGCCCGGCACTTTCCAGTCGCGCCCGGCGCGCGCGGCGTACTCGTCAATCTCTCTGAGACGTGCGTCTAAATCCTGCGCGGCGAGCGCCGGCGCGAAGGTGAGCAGGGCGAAAAAGAGTAGGAGTAAGCGGGGCGTTGACGTGCGCTGAGTCATAGTCCGGGCGGCCTCTCCAGGTGTTTTCGGTAATCGTCCACGAAGGCGTGCGGGCGTGTCAAATCAAGGGGCGGGCGGCGTTGCCGCGGGCTCCGCCTCGGAAAAATTCGCCATGACGGTGTCGGTGTCAAGGTGGTGGCCGACGCGCAGCCTGTAGGTCTTGCCGCCGAGCGGCAGGCGGAGCGTGTCCCAGTTCGCCATGTATAGCTTCCGGCCGGGGACGCCCTCGTTGTCGTAGTCGGTGACCTGTTGGCAGTCGGGGCCGAGCACCTTCTCGACCTTGAAGCCGGGCTCGGCCTTGCGCGCGGGGTCGCCGGGGACGTGGCCGAGGGCGACGGCGCCGAGGTCGCGCCCCGAGTCTGTGAGCCTGATGACGAGGGTGCCGTCTTTCGGCCGGCCCGGCTCCAGGGCGACGTAATCCTTCGCGCCCAGCGGCACCTTCGCCTCCCGCTCGCGCGGGGTCCCGGGGAACTGCTCGCGCACGCAGGCGTCGAAGCCCTGCCCGACGCGACGGAAATAACCGTTCAGAAAGTACACCCCGAGCACGGCGGCCAGCGCCACGCCCGCGGCCCCGAGCACGCGCAGCCGCTTCTTGTCGGGGCGGGCCACAGGCTTCCCGCGCAGCGCGTCTATGAGGCGCTCGGTGTCATACGCCCAGCGCGCGTCGCTCAGTTCGAAGGCGTGCCGCTCGGCGAGGGCCTTGAGGTCGGAGGGCAGTTCGTCGGCGCGCGGCATCGCGGCCCCCTGAACAAGTACGGGGATGACGCGCGAGCCCCTGCCGAGCGCGCTGGCGATTTCGATGCGCACGAAGTCGTCGGGAGAGTCGAGGCGGCGCGCGCCCGAAGCGTCGGCCGCCGTGAGCCAGCGCCGCCCGATGACGGCCAGCAGCACGTCGCTCTCGGCCACGGCCCTGCGAATCCTCTCCGGGAAAGACTCGCCGTACCCGATTGTCTCGAGGTCGTAGAAGACCGAGCCGGCGCCGAACTCTTTCACCAGCCGCTCGGCCAGCCGGCCCGAGTGGCCGGCGCTGTCATCCCGCCTGTAGCTGATGAAGACGCGCATGATGAGCCTCCCGTCGGCCGCGCCTACTCCTTCGCCTTCCGCCTGACGGTTAAGACCGCGCGCAGGCCGTCCTCGGTGAAGGTTAGCGCGGCGCTCGCGCCTTCGAGCGCGCGCATGGTCTGGCCGGCGGCGCTCCGGTCGGAGGGGGCGGTGGGCTGTCGCGGCTCCGCGGCCGTGCCGTGGACTGTGCACGAGACAGACCTGCCGTCCGGCGCGACGCGGTACTGGCCGCCGTCGGGGCAGAAGTGGCGAACGGCGTGCAGCCGGTCGGCCAGCTCTAAGACGGCGCGGTCGAGCGCCTCGCCCGTGGGCGCCGCGGCCTCGCCCGCTGACGGGGCGGGCGCGCGCGACGTGAGGGCGCGGGCGGCGTCCGCGAGCGGGCCGAGGTTGTTGATGCACGCCTCGCGCTCGTTCTCGGCCCAGCTAAGCCGGTAGTCGTTGAGGACGTGCTGCCAGTTGTACGCACGCACGAGCGCCTCGGCGTGCGCGGCCGGGTCTTCGTCGCCGGCGCGCACCTGCGCCGTCTCGCCTTGCGGCGGCGCCTCCGCCTCGAGCGCGGCGAGATCTTCGAGGATGAAGGGCTTGCTGGCGACGTAGAGGCCGCGACCCACGCGCGCCCAGAAGAAGCGAAGCTTCGCCGGGCCGAAGCGGAAGCCGAAGGCGCGGGCGGTCTGCCCGCCCGAGAGGCGGTACTTGAAGAAGTCCTGCTCGAAGTCGAGCCTGCCCCTGCGCTGCGACCGCCGCGCGGAGATGGCAAGGTGGGCGTCGAGCCGTTCGAGCATGCGGTCAACCACGGCGGCGTCGCGCGCGGGGGCCGACAGATAGACCGGCGTGTTGAGCGAGGCGAGCGCGAGCGTGATGAAAAGCTCTTCCGTGCCGAGCGAGCTGGCCGCGCCGCCCGCGCCGCTCCCGACCATCAAGCCCAGCAGGCGCGCGGCGTTTAAGTCGAACGTCGGCTCCGCGTCGTAGATGTGCAGGCCGAGCTGGTTGCCGAGCCCTTCGGCCGCCATCTGCATGTACTGCGCGTCTGCCGCTTCGGCGGCGGCGCCGCCGCGTTGCCCTCTCTGCGGCGCGTCGGCCGCGTCGCGCTCGAACTCCGTGAAGCTCTTGAGGAGCGTCTGCTTGTTGAGGCGAAAGAAGGCGCTGAAGATGTTGCGGCGCGGTACAGGCAGACGGCCGGGCGGCTCCGCCTCGCCCCCGAGCGCGGAGGCGAGGCCCGTGTAGATCGAGTTGTCTATGAGCGGAAGGATAATGGTCTCGGCGCGGTACTCGGCGGGCGTCACCTTGAGGCGTATGGCGATGGGGTCGAAATAGACGCGCCAGTAGCGGTTGTAGTCTTCCAGGAAGGCGAGGTACTCGTTCGCCTCCTCGCCGCTCACGCGCGAGACGGGTATCTCTATGTTGGGCGTCAGTCGCAGCGCGTGGCCGTGACGCGAGCAGGAGCCGGCCGTAGCGTCCGCCGAGAGCGAGTAGGAGCCGCCGTCGGGGCAGGAGAGCGCCCCACGGCCGAACGCTCCGGGCGAGGCGCCCGCGCGCTCCATCTCTCCGAGCGACGAGGGCCAGCGGCCCTGCTCCGTGCGGAAGAGCAGCGCGGCATGGCCTATCATGCGCAGGTGGTTGTAGCAGAGCAGGCGCCGCCGCTCCGTGAGCTTCAGCTCCGGGCCGACGAGGCGGCGTATGAACGGGTCGGAGAGGTAGAAGAGGCCGTCCTCTTTCGACTCGTCGCCCGCCGGCATGAGCGTCCGAATGTAGGCGTACTCCTGCGTTCCTCCGAGGCTGCGCACCGGCCGCCCGCGCGAGTCTTTGCCGAGCACGGCCTCGACGACGCGGCGGAAGGCCGCCATAGAGTTGCTGCGAACGTGCAGCCCCGGCGCCGGGTCTGCCGCGACGACGCTCACGTCGCGCTCAGGGGTAACGATTTGGACGAAGGGGACGCCCATGTAGTCGCCCGTCGTGCGGACGGCCTTCGGGTTAGAGCGCTCGGCGTTGTCGAGGAATGAGCCCATGCGCAGATTGAAGACGAGCGGCTGCTTGACGCGGAAGAGGAGCGTCACGTCGCTGCCCTCGCGCACGAAGAGGTCGCTGCCCGCGGCGGCCACCCCCTCGACGACGAGGTCGTAGAAGGGGCGCGTCAGCGGGTCTGTCTCTATGGCGAGCTGGCGCTTGAGGCGGTCGCCGACGCCCGAGCTCTTGGCCTCGCCGAACGCTTGATTGAAGAGGTGCGTGGCCCATAGGTCTCCGGCGTCAACGGTGTCGAGCAGTTTCGTGAGCGTGCGGAACTCGGCGAGGTAGAAGTCTTCCGGGACGCTGCGCGCGAGCTGTGTGACTTCGGGCCTGCGGCCCGCGAGCATCTTCTCCCACGGGTGGCTCTTGACGGTCGGGCCTTCGAGCGCCGAGACGGCGACCCTTTCGTCGCGCCGGTAGCGCGGCAGCGCGGCGACGTTCGCGTTGCCCATCCACGGGGGCGGCGGGGCGTTGACGTTACCCTGCCCGGCGCGAGCCGGAGGGCGGCTCTGCCGCGCGCGCGCGCGGGCGCGCCCCCGCCTCTGCGGCCGGCGGCGGCCTCCGGTCATGTTCACGTTGCCGTTGAAGTTACCCGGAGGCAGCGGGCCGTTCATGTTCACGGCCGTCGCTGAAGGGGGCGGCGCCTCGCGCGTCCCCGTAGTGGCGACGCGCATGGTGTCGAGCTGGAGGCTCTCCTGCACGGCGAGCGCGCCGGTGAAAACGCCGAAGAGGTCAACGTCGCGGCTGCGCTCGCGCGCGGTGACGGGGCCGTCATGGGGTATCATGGCGTCCACCTGCGCGGCCACCTCGTCGAAGCGCCCCGAGCGGCGGGCCAGTTGCAGCGCGACGTATTGCAGGTAGGCGTCTCGCGGGTGCAGCCGAAGCTCCGCGAGCGCTTCTTCGAGCGCGCGCGCGTGCCGGGCGCGCTCTTCGGGGCCGCCGCCCTGCGAGAGGGCGCGGCCCGCCGGTATCGCCAGCGCGGCGGCCGCCAGCACCCAGACTACTCGGAGTCTTAAAAGTCGTTTCATGGCGAGAGCCTTCGTGCCGAAGGGAAAGTGCGTGGCGCGGTCTAAAAGTAAGGGACGGGCCGCCCCATTGTGCAGCACGCGGGGCGGTTTGCGGAAGGGTTAAGCTGCGCGGGAAAGAAAAAGGCGGCGCGCTTTCTTCGAGCGGAAGAAAGCGCGCCGCCTCGGAAGGCTTGCTACCGGTCCGTCTTTACTTCTGCGGCTCGACGACCGTGAACTTGGAAGAGGGCTGGAGCGACTGGCCCGAGACGCGGTCGCGTATGCGGACTGAGAGCTCGTACTCGCCCGCGGAGAGGCCGTCGGTCGGGAGCAGGCGCGCGAGCGTCAGGCGCTGGCCCGAATCCGACAGGCCGCGCCAGTCCTCGGCCTGCTTGAAGACCTCCTTGCCGTCCTTCGCCAGCACGTACTCCACGTCAACCGAGGGCCTGAGCGTCGTCTGGTCAATGCCGGCGTTATAGACCTGCATGTAAATGCCGACGTCCTGCCCGCGGTTGTACTTGCCCGAGAGGTTCGGGATGACCTTGTAGGGGCCGATGGTGAACATGCCCGGGAGCTGGTCGTTAAGCGCCTGTAGCTTGATGGCCAGCACGAGCGAGGAGGCGCCGAGCTTCTGCGGCGTGTACTTCGGCACCTCGAAGCCTATGGACTTGATCTGCTGGACGCCCGAGTGTATGTCGCGGATTATCAGGTCAACCTTGTAGTTGCCCGGCGCGAGCGGGAGCACGCGCTGGTAGGCCGACTTGCGATCCTTCATCGTCGTCAGCTCTTCGACCGACGCCTCGGTCGTCACGGGGTCTTCGAAGCTCGTCACGCGGCGCCCCGCCACGGACGTGACGCGCCCGTAGATGTTGACCCGGGCCTGCTGCACGCCGCCCACGTCCTTAAACGTCAGGTCGTTGTTGTCGGTCTGAATGGTGAGCGCCGTCATCACGCGCTCGTCCGAGGCGCGGAAGAAGTCAACGCGGGCGTCAACGTCGAGCGCGCTCGACTCGACGGCGCCGGTCGAGGTCGTCGCCAGCAGGCTCTTCTCCAAAACGTCGTTGACCTGCGGCGGCTTCTGCAAGTCCGTGTAGAGGATGAGGCGCGAGAAGGGGCTGTCCTGCTCGCGCGCGCCGGGGCCCGTGTAGCCGAAGCCGCCGTAGCCGGCGACGCGGTCGGCCTTGTTGGCGAGGCCGAGCTGTTCCATCAGCGTCAGGCCCGCGCCGGGTATGTGGAGCATCGCGTCCTTCTCGTCGGGCGAGCGCGCTATGCGGTACTCGCCCGTCCCCGTCGGGTCAACGAACTCTATCTCGATGCCGGAGCCGATGCCGGGCAGGTAGCGGTAGAACCAGACCTCGAAGGGGTAGGTCGTCGTCGAGCCGCCGCCGTGGTAGGAGGGGCGCTCGTAGGCGCCGCCCGAGGGGTGCGTCTCGCGCTCGTGCGGCGGGCCGTACATGATGTAGATGCGGCCGCGGTCGGTCTTCCAGCCCGGTATGCCGGAGGAGAAGTGCTGGTTGGCGTAGGCGACGCGCTCGTAGTGCTCTTCGAGGTACTCGTTGACCTCTGTGTCCGGGTCGGGGTCGCGGCGGCGCCAGAAGGCCTCGATGAACTGCTCGCGCTCCTCGTCGGTGACGAGCTTCTTGAAGGCTTTGCGCTCCTCGTCGGTGATGATGTAGGAGACGTCCTCGGCGAGCCAGTTCTTGAAGACGTCCCGCTTCTCGTTCCTGACCTTGCGCTCGCGCGACATCGGGTCTCCCGAGTCGCCGGACTGCTTCTTATCCTTCTGCGCCAGCGCGGCGGGCGCGGCCGACAGGGCCACGCCGAGGGCGAGGGCCAGGGAGAGAATACGCTGGTGACGAGCCATCGCTTTTGAACTCCTGTTATTGCTCTAAAGTTTAAGACGCGCTCGTCGCGTCATCGGGCGAAGGGGACGAGCCGAGAAGGTCTGCCGAAATCTGTCTTCACTCGCCAAACGCGGCGACGCCGGAGAGCCCGCAACCCGCTGGGCTAAAACCAGCCATCGCCGCAACTTTCGGCCGAATTTTAGAGCCTCGCGAGTGACACAGTCAAGATGCCGCGGGGGGGCCAAGGGGTTGCCCCGGCTGGCCCCTCTCACTCCACCGTCCGCGGGCGCGCGAACATCCAGGCGATGAGGATGGAGATGAGGTAGAGCACCGCCATGGGCGCGGCGAAGAGCATCATGTTGAGGATGTCGCTGGTGGGCGAGAGCACGGCCGCGGCGACGAGGATGACGATGGTCGAGATGCGCCAGTGGCGCAGGAGGAAGCGCGCGTCAATCAGCCCTATGCGGGAGAGCACGTAGGTGACGGCAGGCATCTGGAAGACGAAGCCCATCGCGAGCATTATGAGGATGATGAAGTCGAAGTAGTCCGAGGCGTTCAGGAAGAGGCGGAAGTCCTGCCCGAGCCCGAGCAGGTAAGAGACGGCCGGGGGGAACAGAATCTTGTAAGCGAAGGCGGCCCCGACGACGAACGAGATGGTCGAGAGGGCTATGAAGGGCAGCGCGTAGCCGCGCTCGTGCGGGTAGAGCCCCGGCGAGACGAAGGCCCAGACCTGCCAGAGCAGGAAGGGGAGCGAGAGGCAGATGGCGCCGTAGAGCGAGACTTGCAAGTAGAGCGAGAAGGGCTCGATGGCGGTCCTGACGACGAGCCTGTCCTCGATGCCGGGCAGGGCGCCGGGGGCGGCCGCGAAGTCAACGGGGAGGCGCACGCCTTTCGGGATGACGGCCTGCCCGGCTATCAGGGCCTCGTCGGTGAAGAGGCCGAGACGCCCCTCGCCGTCGCGCGCCACGCGCGCCTGAACGGCCGCGCCCGCCGGGACGACTCCCGTGCCGAGCCTCGTCGCCTCCGCGAAGACGTAGCGGCCTGCGTCCCCCTCCTTGAGCGAGCCGACGGGCTGAATGGCCTCGCCGCCGGTCAGCCCTTCGAGCGGGACGGGGCGCTGCGCCGCCTCGGCCAGGGCCCGACGGACGGGGATGGAGAGGAAGTTGTATATGCGGTCTGAGACGAACCAGCAGGCGAGGAGCGCGACCGCCAGGAACAGGAACGAGCGAATGAGACGGCGCCGCAGCTCGTCCAGATGCTCGAGGAAGGACATCTGAGAGCCGGCCTGCTCTTCGCCGCCCTCGCCCTCGTCATTTTCCGTTCCCAGCAGAGTTGAAGACATCAGAAGGAAGTCAGGGGGCAGAAGTCAGGAGACAGAATAAGAACTCCTCGGGCGCGCGCCGACGCTTTTAAGCCGTCGGTTCGCGAGCGTCGGCCTCCGGCTCTTCGTGCGCGGGCGCTGCGGCGGTGTCGGCCTCGGCCTCGGGGGGCGCCGTCGCGCCGGGCGGGGTGCGCGGGATAGTCTGCGCGTCGTCGGGCTCGGCCGCCGGGTGCACGGCCTGGCCGTTGAATATGTCCTCTGCCGTCTCGCCGCGCGAGCCTTCTTCGAGCAGGGAAGTGCGCGCGGCCGCCGTCTCCTGCTCGACGCGCGGGGCGGCCTCCTGCCTGCGCTCGACCTCGACCTCGTACTCCCAAGTGCGCTTGAAGTCCTCGGAGGCGCGCTTGAACTCGGCCATGCCGCGGCCGAGCTTGCGCCCTATCTCGGGTAGCTTGCGCGGCCCGAAGATGATGAGCGCCACGAGCGCTATCACCATCAGCTCAGTCGTCCCCAGAAATTCGAAGACCAGAAGAACGGTCGGCATGAGCTAAGTTCC
>DASPKR010000652.1:0-2033 GCA_035627975.1 Pyrinomonadaceae bacterium
GCGCGGTCGTTATAGAGCCCCGCGCCGGAGGCCGAAGAGAGCAGGCCGCTCGTCGTCGAGTAGATGAGCAGGCCGTCAGCCAGGACATGGATTCGCCCGTCGTTGTATGTCAGCACGCGCAGCGTGCGCCAGTTGCCCGGAATCTCTACTTCGGAAGTCAGCTCCGTCCTCTCGCCCCCAAGGTAGTAGCCGACGGTCAAAAGCTTCGGCCCCGTCAAATCATCGCCGTCGTTCTCGGTGAAGGCGAAGAAGTAGTTGTCGGCGTCCGCGACGCGGAAGCTGAGGCCCGTGTTCTGGCCGCTGCCGTATGTGCCGCGAGTGCGCGCGGCGCTCACGTCTAGCCCGACAGGCTGCGCGCCTGGCTCGACCCACGCTACGCTACTGCGGTCTGCGAGCAGCACGGCGCGGCCGTTGAGGATGCCGAACGGGAGCGGCGTCTCATTCGTGTCGAACTTCCACGCCAGAGGCCCTGCCGTCCCCGACTCGGTCGAGCCGAGGCCGCCAGTGCCGCCGAGCGCGAGCGTCGAGTTGCTACGCTGGAACGAGTCGAAGACTATGGCGCCCGCGGGTGTAGGCGCGGCAGGCCGCACGGGCGCGGCAGGCTGCCCCGGATTGTCGGGGGTGGCGAAGTTCGGGGCGGTCTTGTCAACGACGAAGGCGGGCTTGGGGCAGCCGTCGCACGGGAAGAGTATGCCATTAACAGTCCCGCGGCGCGCCCCGGGGTGCGGTGAGCCCTCGAAGCCCTTCGAGTAGTCTCCGACCACGGGCGCAGTCTTGAAGAAGTAGCTCAGAAGGTTCCCGTCCACCGAGAAGATAGTCTGCGGCGCGAAGGTCGAGAAGACCGAAGTCTCGCCCGGCTCGCCCCCGGCCCCGCGCGGGTTGCTACCCTCGTAGCCGCGAACCTGCGCGATGCGGCCGACGAAGTTGTTGTGGTCTGAGCCGCCTATGAGCAGCCGGCCGCCGCCCTGCGCGAAGCCGGGCGTGAACCTCGTGCCTCTGTGGCGCACCGCGCCTACGGGGACGCCGTTGAAGTAGGTCACGATGTGTGCGCCGTCCCAGCCCACGGCGAAGTGGCCCCACTCGTTGGGCGCGGGGCCTTCGTCGCTATAGAAGAAGTTGACCGCCTGCCCGTCCCAGATGTTGCCGATGAACTGGTAGCGGCCCGGCTCGCTGGTGCCGAGGTGGCTCACGCCGAAGAGAAGGGCGTGGGCGCCGCCGTAGCCGTCCGTGAGCATGTAGGTCGCGCCCGCGCCCGGCCCCGGCATCGCCCAAAACTCCCAGAAGAAGTGGCCGAGGTCAATGCTCTCGGGCCAGAACGGGCCGTAGTCAACTGTTTTCTGGCCGCCGTCGTACTCGAGCACGTATGACGGCGACGCGCTTGTGTTGAGCGTCGCCGTGAAGTCGCCGTGGCGGCTGCCGTCGAGCCCTGTGAGCCGCGCCTTCTCGGGCGCGAAAGCGTAGAAGTTCTGCTCCTTCGTCGGCGTGATGGTGTAGTTGCCCGTCCTGTGAACGGGGATGGAGTATGTGCCGTCGTCGCGCGTGAAGGCCGTCGCCGTCAGAGTCCCGGTGAGGTTCACCGTCACGCCGAAGACGCCGCGCCCTTCCGGGTCGGTCACGCGGCCGTGGAGGAGGAAGTGCGTGACGTTGAAGTCGGCGACCGTGTCGCCCTGGAGGCTGTCAATCGTGAGCGAGCCGGGGTCGTAGGCGTAATCTTCGCTCGACGGCAGTACCTTGTACGTTAGCCCGGCCGGCACGCCGTTAATGACGTACCTGCCCGCAGAGTCCGTCGTCGCCTTCCTTCCGGTGCCTTCGAGCTCGACGGTGACTCCCGCGATGGCCGAGCCGTTGCGCCTGACAACCCCGCTCACAGACCACGAGCGGCGCGCCCCGGTGAAGCTCATCACCGCGTTGTCGAGTAGCTGCCCCGTGCTCTGCGGCGCGAAGGTGAACACGTTGTTGTTGACGGGCGTGACCGTGTAGTTGAAGCCCGCCGGCACTTCGGGGAAGGAGAAGAGGCCGGCGTCGTCCGTGAT
>DASPKR010000653.1:0-12860 GCA_035627975.1 Pyrinomonadaceae bacterium
GGGCGCTTGGACGAGGACGGCCGGCTCTACATCACCGACCGCAAGAAGGAGCTCTTTAAGCTCTCGAACGGTAAGTACATCGCGCCGCAGCTGGTCGAGAGCCTCATCAAGCAGAGCGAGTACGTGAGCCAGGTGGTCGTCGTCGGCGCGGGCCGAAAGACCCCGGCCGCGCTCATCGTGCCGGACTGGGAGGCGCTCGCCTCGGCGCTCCCCACCCCGCAGGCGGAGGAGCACACCCTCCGCGTCGCCTGGAGCCGGAGCCCCGAGGCCGTCCGCCTCGTACAGCGCGACGTGGCGGCCCTGACCTCTTCGCTAGCCGACTACGAGCGCGTGAGGCGCGTGGCGCTGCTGCCAGAAGAGTTCTCGATTGACGGCGGGGAGCTGACGCCCACGCTCAAGGTCAAGCGTCGCGTCGTGGACGAAAAGTACAGCGCGTTGATAGATGAGCTCTACGACGGGGCGGGCAAGTAGTAGCTTCCGGCCAGTTAACGCGCGGGGCGCGCGTCAGGCGTCCGTGAGCGTCAGGCGCTCGGCATCAAGGAGCGATTCGGGGAAGCGCGCGCGGTTGAGCGAAGGCTCGCCCATGACCTCTTCGGCCAGGCGGCGCAGCGGCTCGGGCAGGGGGGAGGCGACGAAGGGGAGAGCGTTCGCCGGCGGCGGGAAGCGGGAGAGCAACTGCATCTCCGCGCCGCAGAAGTCGCAGGCCGACAGGTGCGCCTCGACCGAGAAGCCGGCGCTCGCGCCTGCGGGCAGAAAACTCTCGGCCGGCGGGCACGTCCGGAGTTTCATGAATTTGGCTGTGCTCGAAGAACCCATTGTCCCTCCTCGCGGTCTCTCTCGGTGAGTTGGCGAGTCGCGGCGGCTCGCGCGCGGAGCGCTGTCGCTTCAAAGGCAAGGCACAGCACGGTGTTCAGGCCAGGGCAAGAGGTGTCACGCGCGGCGGGGTCGCGGCCAGCCGTTAATCCCTCGTTTCTGGCGCTCCGCTCATTCACGGGAGGCTACAGTGCCAATGCCACGGAACTTCCACACTTCCGACGGCTTTTCGGGGCGCGCCGCGCCCCCTTTCTCACCTTTTTTCAACGGCTTCCGCCGCGTGTAAAAAGGTGTTGCTCAATTCCGGGATTACTGCTACCATCTGAAAGTGTTCGGGGCGCGAGGGCGCACCACAGACGTGCGGCCCGAGCCCCGTGCCCCTTCACGGTGGCCGCGCACGAATCCCACCGCGGCTTCGACCGGCGCGGGTCCCCCTGCAAGGTCGTCATTCCCAACTAGAGAGCTTGCCGAGCGCAGGCGCCCCGCCCACGGGGCGGAGGGTTTTTCGGCCCGTGAGCCCCGGGCGCCCCGGCCAGTCCCTTCGGCTTCCCCGACCTCTCCTCATCACGGGCCGCCGCAGCCCCGCACACCTTCGGCCTTGCTCCTGACGGACGAATACCAGTAACATGGCTGCCACATCCGCCGACCGAGATCACCACCAACACCTAAACGACACGATGGCGAGCGCAACGGAAGAACATTCGAACCCCCGGCCGGAGCGCGCCGCTAGCGAGCGCCCGCAGCGGCACGCGGGGGGCTGGGTCGAGGCCCTGCGCCAGTCAAACGTCGCCAAGCTCTGGACGGAGCTCCAACGCCTCGTCGTCAACCACCCGCTCGTGCGCGCCTCCTACAGCGCCGGCCTGTTGGTCGAGGAGGGCGACCGCGGGAGCGCCTACCTGGACATGACGCAGGAGCTTTTCGTCACGCTCCTCGCCAAGTCGCGCTTCCAGCACTACCTCGACTCCGGCATGACGGACTCCGAGATCGAGTGCGAGATAAGCCAGATAGAGCTTACTAACCTTCTGACGGCGGAGCTTCGCAAGCGCCACCCCGAATCTTACCGCCTGGCACGCCGCATCTCCACGATCATCCAGTCGAGCGCGAACTTCCGCCGGCTCGACCGGCAGGCGGCCTCCGACGCGACGGGCGAGGAGCCGCACCGCCGCCTAGTTGACCGCGTCTATGGCCTGAGGGAGTGGAGAGACGACAAGCCGCGGCGCGCGCAGGCGGAACTTGAGCAGCGCGTGCAGATAATCCCGGTGCGCCAGCGCGACACGCGCATGGTCGGCTGCACGGGCGACGCGCAGATAATCATCAGCAACTCAGACCTCGAAGACCTGATAGTCTCCGTCCTAGAAGCCTGCGACTCGCCGGTTGACGTGCGGACGCTCCGGAGCCTCGTCATGTCGCGCCTGCCCGTCATGGACATCTACCTCGTCCCCATCGGCGGCGACGACTCCGACGACGGGCGCTCGTTCGAGCCCGTGGACGGGCGCGAGAACCCCGAGCAGTCGCTGCTGCGGCGCGAGTCGGAGCGCGAGGCCGCGAACTTCGTTGACGACTTCCTGCGCGGCCTGCACGCGGCCGTGCGCGGGAAGACCAAGCAGTACGACCGCATGCTCGGCGTGCTGTGGTATTGTTACCTGAGCCCGGCGCACATAACGCAGCTCGAGGCCGCCGCGCGCCTGAACGTCTCCGACTCGCTCGTCTCCGACTACCGACGGCGCATCGAGCAGCAGCTCCGCGCCCTTGCGCTCACGGAGGTCGAGGAGGCCCGGCGGTTCGAGACCGCGCTCCGCGAGCGCGTCATGACGCTCGTTTGCGACGAGGAGGGCGTGGCCGTCTAGGCGGCCGGGCCGAAAGAGTTTCTGGCCTGCCGCCCCTCCCAAAAGGGAGGGCGCGGCCCGTACGGTCACCGGAGGCGGGATTGCCCCCCGCCCCGGTGTCTGTCTAATTAGGGCGGGAAAGTTTACGGAAGCGGAAGGGCGCCCCCGACATTCCGAGCGCGGCGGCCGTCCCCGCAACACGAGTCACGGGGGAGGGCCGCAAGCAGTGCCGCGAGAGCCGCAAAACCGCCAGCTCCTCGACTACGAGCCGGTAGCCCCGGCGCGCGGCTCGCTGCGCGGGGACGATTCTGTCGAGGGCGAGCGGCTGCGCACGGTCGCGGGCGAAGATTTCAGCGGGGCGGCAGAGACGCAACCGCCCGCCACTTCGCGCGAGAGCGCGGCCGCCGCGAGCGCGCCGCCGTTCGCACCGCTCAGGCGCGGCCACGCCCTGAGCTACGCCGGCCTCTTCCTCTTCACGGCTGTCGTCTATTTCCGCCCTTACGAGCTGATACCGGCGCTCGCGCCGCTCTCGAACTGGCTCGCCTTCTCCATAGCTATTCTGACGCTTCTGGCCTACGTGCCGGCGCAGCTCGGCCTCGAAGGCACGCTGACCGTTCGCCCGCGCGAGGTCAACTGCGTGCTGCTCCTGTGCCTTGCGGGCTTGCTCTCGATACCGCTCGCGGCCGACCGCGGCGAGGCGTGGGAGACCTTCGTGGGCTACACGAAGGTCGTCATCATGTTCGTCGTCATGGTGAACGTGGTGAGGACTGAGGCGCGCCTGCGGCGGCTGGCGCTTCTGGTCTGGGCGTCGAGCATCGTCCTGAGCCTCGGCGCGGTGGCCGACTTCCGCGCCGGCCGCTTCGAGACGGGCGGCGAGCGCATCGCCGGCGTCGTCGGCGGCATGTTCGGCAACCCGAACGACCTCGCCATGCACCTGGCCATGATGGTGGCGCTCTCGTTCGCGCTGCTCTTCTCATCGCGCTCCGCCCTGGCGAAGCTTGTCTTTCTGGGCGGCGCGTTCCTGATGTCGGTAGCCACCGTCCTCACGTACTCGCGCGGCGGCTTCCTGGGCTTGGCGGCCGCGGCCTTCGTCGTGGCGTGGAAGCTGGGCCGTCGTCACAGGCTGGCGGTCGTCCTCGGCTCGCTCGCCCTCGTAGTCGCCTTCCTGGCGCTCGCGCCCGGCGACTACACCACGCGGCTCACCTCCATCTTCGACAAGTCGCTCGACGTGCACGGCTCGGCGAGCGCACGGCAGGCCGTGCTCTGGCGCTCGGTTAACACGATCATCCACAACCCGGTCTTCGGCGTCGGGATGGGCTGCTTCCACATACTCTCCATACGCGAGCAGGTGAGCCACAACGCCTACACACAGGTCGGCGCGGAGATGGGCGTGGCGGCGCTGCTCGCCTACGTGATGTTCCTGCTCGCGCCTTTCAAGCGGCTGCGGCAGGTCGAGCGCGAGACGCTCGGGCGCCGACGCTCGCGCGACTACTACTGGGCCGTCGGCCTGCAGGCGAGCCTCGTTGCCTACATGGTTAGCAGTTTCTTCGGGTCGGTCGCTTACCTGTGGTACATCTACTACCTCGTCGGCTTCGGCTACTGCTTCCACAGGCTCTACGAGGCGCGCGAGGCCGAGGCGAGGGCTGCCGGAGAGGCGAAGGCTGGCGACCGGCCCTCACATAGCGACTGGGACGAAGGGGCGGCGCTCGCGGGCGCAGCGCGCGCTTGAGGCGGGGAAGGGGCGGATGTTCGAGACGGCCGCGAAAATCTGTTTCTGGCTTGGCGCCGCGGCGCTCGCCTACGCATACGCCGGCTACCCCGTGCTCGTGGCGGCGCTCGGGCGGCTGCGGCCCCGCCGGGTCGCGCGCCGCGAAGACTTTCTGCCTTCGGTCAGCGTCGTCATCACGGCCTACAACGAGGAGCGCGACCTCGCGGCGAAGCTGGAGAACACGCTCGCGCTCGACTACCCCTCGGACAAACTCGAAATCATTGTCGCCTCCGACTGCTCCTCAGACCGCACGGACGAGATAGCGCGCTCCTTCGCGCCGCGCGGCGTCCGCCTGCACAGGCAGGCGGAGCGGCTGGGCAAGACCGCGGCCCAGAACGCCGCCGTAGAGCTCGCGCGCGGAGAGGTCATACTCTTCTCCGACGCCACCACCCTCTACCGGCCGGACGTGCTGCGCGTGATGGCCCCGAACTTCGCCGACCCGTCGGTTGGCTGCGTCGCCGGCCGGCTGATCTACGTTGACCCTGCGGGGACGGGGACGGGCAGCGGCGCTCGCTCCTACTGGGGCTACGAGTCCTTTATCAAGCGGCAGGAGAGCCGCGCCTGCTCGCTCATAGGCGTCTCGGGCTGCCTCTACGCCGTGCGCCGCTCGGCCTACGTCCCGCTCTACAACGAGGCGTGCAGCGACTTCATCATCGCGACCAAGATGGTCGAGCAGCGCTTGCGCGCCGTCTATGAGCCCGCGGCCGTCTGCACGGAGGAGACGAACCGCCGCTCCGACAAAGAGCTGCGGATGCGCGTGCGCGTCATCACGCAGACCTACACCGACCTCTGGCGCCACCGCCACATGCTCAACCCCCTTCGTAGCGGCTTCTACGGCGTGCAGCTCTTCTCGCACAAGGTTCTGCGCTACCTCGTCCCCGTCCTTCTGCTCCTCGTATTCGCGTCGTCGCTCGCGCTCGCGCGCACGCACTGGCTCTACGCGCTGGCGGCCGCCGCGCAAGGCTGCTTCTACGGCGCGGCGCTCGCCTCCTGGGCGCTAGAGAGCGCGGGGCTTCGGAGCCGCCTGCTCTCGCTCCCGCAGTACTTCGTGCTCGCGAACCTCGCGTCGTTGATTGCCGCCTACAAGTTCGCGCGCGGCGAGCGCTACGCGCGCTGGGAGCCTATACGCGAGCCGCCGGCCGCTGGCGACGCCGGAGTTGATGACGGCGACGCCGACGCCACGGCTCACATACCGGGCGCGGGCGACGCGACCGCGGCGGCGGGCGTAGGCGACCCCGTGGCGGGCGGCCAGAGCGGCGGCGCGCCCGAGCCGGCCGCCGTGACGCCTGCAAGCGAAGGCCAGTCCTTAACGGCCCGCACCTTCTGGCTCGCGGCGGCGAAGACGCTCGCCTACGCCTTCGCGTTCTCCCTTCCCGTGCTGCTCACGCGCGCGCTCAGCCAGACGGAGTACGGCCTCTTCAAGCAGGTCTTCCTCGTCGTCGGCACGGCGACGGTGGTGCTCCCGCTCGGCTTCGGCATGAGCGCCTACTACTACCTGCCGCGCGAGACGGACGAGCGGCGGCGCGGGCAGGTGATCCTGAACATACTGCTCTTCAGCGCGGCCGTCGGCGCCGCAGCGTGCCTCGCGCTCGTGCTGAAGCCGGAGCTGCTCGCGATGGTCTTCGGCGACGAGGACATGGCGGCTTACGCCCCCCTCGTCGGCTTCGTGATACTTCTCTGGCTCTTGTCGTCATTCCTCGAGATAGTCGTGGTCGCGAACCAGGAGACGAGGCTGTCCACCGTCTTCATAGTCTGCTCGCCTCTGGCCAAGACGGCTCTCATGTTCGGGGCGGCAGCCGCCTTCGGCACGGTGCGCTCGCTCATCTACGCGGCGCTCGCGCAGGGCCTGTTGCAGACGGCGGCGCTGCTCGTTTACCTGCGCGCGCGCTTCCCCCGTTTCTGGCGCAGCTTCGACTGGGCGATGCTGCGCGCGCAGTTCGCGTACGCCGCGCCGTTGGGGGCCGCCGGGCTCCTGTACACTCTTTTGATGGACTTGCATAACTACGTCGTGTCGGGCCGCTTCGACGCCAGGACGTTCGCCATCTACTCAATCGGCGTCGCGCAGCTCCCGCTCGTGAGCGTGCTGCGCGAGTCAGTAAGCTCCGTCATGCTGCCGCAGGTGAGCCGCATGCAGAAGCGCGGCGAGGGGCGCGGGATCGTCTATCTGCTCTCGCGCGCGATGCGCAAGCTCTCGGCCTTTTACCTGCCCATCTACGCGTTCCTGATGGTGTGCGGGCGCGAGTTTATCGCGTTCCTCTTCACGCCCGCCTACCTCGATAGCTGGCCCGTCTTCGCCGTGAACCTCACGCTGCTGCCGCTCTCCGTTCTGGAGTTCGACTCGGTCATACGCGCATACGCCGAGCACCGCTACTTCATGCTGAAGTTGAGGGCCGTGCTGTTCGCGCTGCTGCTCGTCGCGCTCTGGTTCGGCGTGCTGCGCTTCGGGGTGCTGGGCGCGATAGGCGTAGTCGTCGGCATAAATCTTTTGGAGCGCGTGGCGACGGCCCTCAAGTTCGGGCGCGTGATAGGCGCGCGCGCCGCGGACGCGCGGCTCCTCAAGGACGTCGGGAAGGTCGCGCTCGCGGCCGCCGCGGCGGCCGGGGCGGCCGCGCTCACCAGGCAGGCGCTCGCGGGCGCTTCGCCCTTCGCGGTGCTGGCGGCGTGCGGCGCCGTCTTCGGCGCGGCGTACCTCGCGGGCCTTCTGCTTCTGGGCGTCCCCGAGCCGGAAGAGCGCGAGGCCGTCAGGCGTCAGGCCGCGCGACTGTGGCGGCGGCTCACGCCGCGCGGCGGCGCGCTCGCCGTCAAGGAGAACTAGCATGTGCGGCATCGCCGGTTTCGTCGAGGCGGAGGGCGCGCGCCCGTGTGACGAGCGCGCGGCGCTGCTCGACCGCATGTGCCGCGTCATCGAGCACCGCGGCCCCGACGAGCAGGGGGCGCTCGTCGAGGGCGGCGCGGGGCTCGGCATGCGGCGGCTCTCGATCATTGACCTCGCGGGCGGCCACCAGCCCATGAAGGGCTGCGACCCCGCGCTCTCGCTCGTCTTCAACGGCGAGATTTACAACTACCGCGAGTTGAAGTCGGAGCTTGAGTCGCTCGGCCACTGTTTCAAGACCAACTCCGACACCGAAACAATCGTCCACGCCTACGAGGAGTTCGGCCGCGATTGCGTAGAGCGCCTCCGCGGCATGTTCGCCTTCGCGCTGTGGGACGCCTCCCGCCGCCGCCTGCTCCTCGCGCGCGACCGCGCCGGCAAGAAGCCCCTCTACTACGCGCACCTGCCCTCGGGCGCGCTCGTCTTCGGCTCGGAGCTTAAGTCGCTCCTGCTGCACCCGGAGGTCGAGCGGCGCGTGAGCCTCGAAGCCCTAGACGCCTACGTCTCTTTCGGCTACGTCCCCGACCCGCTCTCGATATTCGAGGGCGTCTCGAAGCTCCCGCCCGGCCACACGCTCACGTTCGAGGGCGGGCGCCCGGACGTTCGCGCCTACTGGGATTTCGACTTCGAGCCCGACTCGCCGCCGCGCGGCGAGGAGGAGTACGTCGAAGAGCTTCGCGCCTTGCTCGAAGAGGCCGTGCGGATCCGGCTCGTCTCGGACGTGCCGCTCGGCGCCTTCCTCTCGGGCGGCGTGGACTCGAGCGCCGTCGTCGCCATGATGGCGCGCAACAGCGCGCGCCCCGTCAAGACCTTCTCGATAGGTTTCACCGAGGACAGCTACGACGAGCTGAAGTTCGCGCGCGCGGCCGCCCGCCGCTTCGGCACCGACCACCACGAGTTCGTCGTCACCCCGGACGTGTGCCGCGTCGTTGACGAGCTGGTCTGGCACTTCGACGAGCCGTTCGCGGACTCCTCCGCCATACCGACCTACGCGGTCTCTAAGCTCGCGCGCGAGCACGTCAAGGTCGTGCTCTCGGGCGACGGGGGCGACGAGCTTTTCGCGGGCTACACGCGCTACGCCATAGACCGCCGCCGCCGCCCCTTCGAGCGAGCGCCGCGCGCCCTGCGCGAGGGGGTGATGCTGCCCCTCAGCCGCCGACTGCCGCACGGCGCGTGGGGCCGCAACTACCTGCACGACAACGCGCAGGACGCCGTGGGCCGCTACATCAGCAGCGTCTCCGTCTTCACTGACCTCGGCAAACTTTCGCTCTACTCGTCCGACGCGCTCTGCGCGCTGCGCGACTCGGGAAGGGCGGCGGCTCGCTTCCGCGAGCACGCAGGGCGCGCGCGCACGGGCGACCCGTTAGACGCCCTGCTCTACCTCGACAGCAAGACGTACCTGCCGGGCGACATCCTGACCAAAGTTGACCGCATGAGCATGGCCGTCTCGCTGGAAGCCCGCGCGCCCCTGCTCGACCACAAGCTCATCGAGTTCGCCGTGCGCGTCCCCGCGTCTTTCAAGATGCGCGGGGCGGAGACGAAGTACATATTCAAGCGGGCCGTTCGCGGGCTCGTCCCCGACGAGATACTCGACAGGCCGAAGCAGGGCTTCGGCGTCCCCGTGCAGGAGTGGATAAACCAGGAGTTGCGCGACTACATACGCGACGTGCTCGGCGACGCGCGTACGCGCTCGCGCGGCTACTTCGACCCCTCGTACCTCGACCTCCTCTTCGACGAGCACGGCCGCGGCCGCCGCGACCACTCGACGAAGCTCTGGGCGCTCTTCACGCTGGAGCTTTGGCACAGGAGCTTCTGCGACGCGGGCGCCGACATAGAGCGGCCGCGCTGCGCGCGCGAGCCCGAGACGGCCGCCGTCGTTTCGTGATGGGGAGCAGGGGAGACCTTTTGAGCTTCAACGCGCTACAACTCGTCGGCAGCTTCCACCAGGGCGGCTCTGAGCGGCAGGCCGTGCAGCTGGCGCGCCTGCTGGCCGAGCGCGGCGGGTGCCGCGTGCGCGTCGCCACGCTCGACGCGTCGGGCGTGCTGGGCGCCGAGGTCGAATCGCTGGGCCTGGGCGAGGTTCCCGAGTACCGCCTGACGAGCTTCTACGACGCGAACGCCGTGCGGCAACTTCGCCGCTTCGCGCGCTTCCTCCGCGCCGAGCGCGTTGACGTGGTTCACACGCACGACTTCTACACGAACGTCTTCGGCATGGCGGGCGCCTGGTTGGCCGGCGTGCCGGCGCGCGTCGCCTCGAAGCGCGAGACCGAAGGGATGAGGACGGCGGCGCAGGAGCGGGCCGAGCGCGCGGCCTTCCGCCTCGCGCACGCCGTCACCGTCAACGCCGGGGCCGTGCGCGAGCGCCTGGTCGCGGGCGGGGTGCCGGGCGGGAAGATTAAGGTAGTTCACAACGGCATTGACGCCGCCCGCGTCGCGCCGCCGGCGGGCATGAGCCGCGCGGAGGCGCGCGCGGCCGTAGGGCTGCCGCGCGAGGAGGGCCTGCGCTTCGTCACCATCGTCGCGAACCTCCGGCACGAAGTGAAAGACCATTCCATGTTCCTGCGCGCGGCGCGGCGCGTGCTCGCCGAGGTGCCGGAGGCGCGCTTCGTAGTGGCGGGCGAGGGCGAGTTGGAAGCGCCTTTGCGCGCGATGGCCGTGGAGATGGGGGTGGCCGAAGCCGTCGTCTTCACGGGGCGCTGCGAGCGCGTGGCGGAGCTTCTGTTCGCCTCGGACGTTTGCGCCTTGAGCTCTCGGGCCGAGGGGTTCTCGAACGCTTTGCTTGAGTACATGGCGGCGGGGCGGCCTTCGGTCGTGACGGACGTGGGCGGAGCGCGAGAGGCCGTCGTCGAGGGGGAGACCGGCTTCGTCGTCGCGCCGGGCGACGACGAAAGGATGGCCGAGCGAATAGTCCACCTGCTGCGCTCGCCCGCGGAGGCGCGCGCGATGGGCGAGAGGGCGCGCGACAGAGTGGCACGCGAGTTCTCGTGCGAAATCAGGTTAGAGAAGACGCTCGCGCTATACGCGGGGCTGCTCGCGCGCCGCGGCCGGGAGCGCGCCGGGCGCGGGAGGGAGGTGACGGCTTGCTGAAGAGAGAAGTGCTGGGCGTCTTTCATAACCCGTGGCGCGACGACTACGACCCGCGCCGCTCTATCGGGGAACTGTACCGCCGCGCCGTCTGGCTCAAGGCCAACCCGCGCTCCGAAACTTACATGCGCGCGCTCTTCAAGGAGCGCTACCCCGAGGGCCGCTTCGTAAGCACGGCCGAGGACTGGAAGGCGCGGCTCGCGTCGGCCGACACGGTCGTGCTGCTCTACCCGGACTCGACGGGCTTGGGCTTCTCCCGAGTCGAGCGCGAGGCTTTCGCGGGCAAGAAGGAGTGGGCGACCGTCCGGGCTCTCAACGGCCGGAGGCGCGACTTCGTCCTGAGCCGCCGCGTGCTGCGGCAGTTGAGGCGCCGCCGCTTCCTCGAAGTGACGATGCTGGGCGAGGCGGCGGTCGTCGTCCCCTTCGTCGTCGTCACGCCTTTCTTCGTCCTGAGTGATTTCGTGAGGGGGCGCAGATGAGCACACGGCAGGACGTTTCGGACGTGCGGCGCTGGTGGGCCGAGAACCCGATGACCTACGGCGAGGCCCACGGGCAGACGGCCTACGCCGACGGCGAGTACGAGTTCGGCTCGCCCGCCTTCTTCGACCGTCTCGACCGCGAGTTCTACAGTTGGAACAAGCCCCTGCACGACTCGCGCCCCTTCGGCCGGCTCTTCCCCTACGAGCGCTACGCGCGCGGGCGCGTGCTCGAAGTCGGCTGCGGTATGGGGACGATGGCTATGAACTGGGCGAGGGCGGGCGCGCGCCTCGTCGCCGTTGACTTAAACGAGACGGCCGTCGAGATGACGCGCCGCCGCTTCCGAATGCTCGGCCTCGAAGGCGACATCCGGCAGGCGGACGCCCGCGGGCTCCCGTTCGCGGATTCCGAGTTCGATTACGCGTATTCGTTCGGCGTGCTGCACCACTCCCCGAACCTGGAAGAGTCCGTGGCGGAGTTGATGCGCGCCCTGCGGCCGGGCGGGGGCTTCGGCGTGATGCTCTACAACCGTCGCTCTGTGCTCTACCGCTACACGGTCGAGTACCTGCAAGGCTTCCTGCACTACGAGAACGAGTTCCTCGGGCCTCTGGAGCTCGCGAGCCGCTACGGCGACGGCGACACGGCCGAGGGCAACCCGCACACCTGGCCTATAACGACCGAGGAAGCGCTCTCGCTCTTCGGGCGCCACAGCGCGGACGTTCGCGTGCGTAGGCTCGGGACGGAGCTCGACCAGATTTTCCGGCAGATGCTCCCCTTAGTCGGCCGGCTCGTGCCGCGCGCGGCGCGAAAGGCCTGGGCGCGCCGCTACGGCTGGAGCCTCTGGATAGAGGGGACGAAGCGGTCGGAAGTGGAGGAGGCGCTGAGGTAATTAGTATGTCTAAACGCAAAGTCCTGTTCGTCGAGTTGAACGAGAACACGTGGGACTTGATAGACCCGCTGATAGAGCGGGGGAAGCTCCCGACGTTTGCGCGCCTCAAGCGCGAGGGCGCGTGGGGCGAGCCCGTGAGCGTTGACATGCCGCCGCAGCTAGACCCGTGGATAACGTGGACGACCGTCTATACGGGCCGCACGCAGGCCGAGCACAACCTCTTCTTCCTACAGCAGCCGCCCGAGACGATCCGCGCGCGCCGCGTCTGGGAGATATGCGACGACGCGGGCCTTTCCGTCGGAGTTTACGGGAGCCTCTGCTCCTGGCCGCCGCGCGCCGTGCGGGGCTTCTACGTCCCCGACACGTTCGCGCCCGACGCGGCGACGCACCCCGAACATTTAAGCCCCGTGCAGACGCTGAACCTGACCTACACGCGCTCGGTCAGGCTCCCGTCGGACGAGGACGGGCTGGCGTTTAAGGCGAGGCTCGGCGCGAAGCTGGTGGGGCTCGGCCTGAGCGCACGGACGATGGCGCGCGTCGCGGCGCAGCTCGCGCGCGAGCGCCTCGACCCTTCCTGCCGCTGGCGCCGCGTCGCCTTGCAGCCGGCCGTCAACTTCGACTTCTTCCGCCGGCTCTACCGCCGCCACCGCCCCGACTTCGCCTCGTTCCACACCAACCACGTCGCGCACTACATGCACACCTACTGGAAGGCGATGCGGCCCGACCTCTTCCCGCAGGAGACGAGCCCGGAGGAGGTTCGCGCCTACGGCGGGGCGATAGAGCACGGCTACCGCGCGGCCGACGAGCTCCTGCGCGGCATGATGAGTCTGCTAGACGAAGAGACGGTGCTCGTAGTCGCTTCCAGCATGGGGCAGAAGCCCTTCGTGAGCGACCTGAAGAAGGGAAAGCGCATCGGCCAACTGCGCTCGCTAGACCGCCTCGTAGAGATTCTCGGCGAGGGAGGGCGCGTGCGCACGCTCTCGACCATGTCCGACCAGTTCAACCTCTACCCCGACTCGCCGGAGACTATGCGGAGGGTCGTGGCGGCGCTGCGCTCGGCCTACGTTGACGACCCCGCTCAGCCGATGTTCTTCGTCACGACGCTCGAAGACAGCCTGACCATCAACCTCT
>DASPKR010000654.1:0-4830 GCA_035627975.1 Pyrinomonadaceae bacterium
GCGAGCCCCAGCGCGCCGAGGAGCGAAGGCAGCGAGAAGAGGAGCGAGCCCACGCTCACGCCCTCGTCGGCCGCCGCCTGCGCGGGCGCAATCAGAACCTCCGGCTCGCTCGCGCGCGCGACGGCAGAGGCTTCCTGCTGCGGCGGGGCGTCGCCGCCCGCGCCGGCCGCGACGGGCTGCTCGGCGGGCTGTGTCGCGCCCTTCGGCGCCCCGCCGGCCGCGTGCTCCGCGTCAGTCTGCGTACCCCGCTCTTTCTTGTCGTGGCGGCCCGAGGGCTGCGGCGATTCCGCGCGCGAAGCCTGCGACGGCATCTCGCGCGGGCGCGTCGTCGCGGCCGTCCCCCGTGAAGCCGCGCGGGGGCCTGGGCGCCTGCCACCGCGCTCTTCCTCACCGCCCTCTTCCGCCTGCCTGCCTGTCTCGAAGTTCTCGACGTTCAAGGCGCCGCCCTGCCCGCCGCTCACGACCAGGTCGAGGCGGTTGCCGCGCGGCTGCACGGTCACGCTCGCGCCCGGACGCACTGGGACGGTCAGCTCGAGCGAGTTGCTTATGCGCTGAAGCTTCACGCCCCGCGGCGCGCCGCCCTGCAATTCGCTCTTGCCGTTGACGACGACGACGTGGAAAACGCCGTCGGGCGTCTGGAAGGTCTGCGCGCGCGTGAGAGGGCCGTCGGCCGAGATCGAGACGACGGAGCCGCTCACCGAGACGCCGGTGACCTTCACCTCCGGCTCCTTCCAGCGCTGCTGCGCGCGCGGAGCGCCCGTCTGGCAGAGCGCCACGGAGGCGCCGAGAGCGCCGACGAGGCCGAGCCGAATCAGCCGCGACGCGGGCGTCTGTTCCTGGCGTAAGAGTTCGGGCAAATCGGAGTCGAGACCGAGACGTTCCTTGTTCATGGCATTTCTTCCGTCGGCGGGCGTGGGTCGCCTGCCCGAAAGGGCGGTGAGAGGCGCTTGTGGTTCTTAGGATGAAGCCTAGCGGCCGGCGGCGGTTTGAGATTGGGGCTTAGTGCCGGCGCGGGGCTTTTGGGAGGGCGGCCAGGTCGGTCGCCCCGGCGAGAGTTTCGTTTCAGCGCTGCTCGTCGCTGAACTTGTAGCCGATGCCCCAGACGGTCAAGACCATCTGCGGGTTCTCGGGGTTGTCTTCGATCTTGGCCCGCAGTCGGTTGATGTGCGAGTCAATCGTTCGGTCGTAGCCCTCGTAAGAGTAGTCCCAGATTTTCTCCAGGAGGTACTTGCGAGGGAAGACGCGGCCCGGGTTCGACGCGAAGAGCCGCAGGAGCTCGAACTCCTTCGGCGTCAATTCAACCTGCCTGTCCCCGACAGTGACCTCGCGCTTGGCGGGGTCTATGCGGAGGCGGCCGCGGATGATCGGGGCGTCTTCGCCCGCCCCCTCGGCGCGCGCCGCGGCGCGCACGCGCCGCATCACGCTCTTGATGCGGGCCTCTAGCTCCCGCAGCGAGAAGGGCTTGGTGATGTAATCGTCCGCGCCCATCTCTAGGCCGAGCACCTTGTCAACCACGTCGTCCTTCGCCGTCAGCATGAGGATGGGCAGGTACGGCGCCTTCTCGCGAAGCTCGCGGCAGACCGCGAGGCCGTCCATCTTCGGCAGCATCAGGTCGAGGACGATTGCGTCGGGGCGGTCGTTCAAGGCCGCCTGCACGCCCGAGAGCCCGTCTTCGGCAGTCTGCACGCTGTAGCCGGCGCGAGAGAAATACTCTTTTATTGCTTCGAGAATCTTCTCGTCGTCCTCTATGACGAGCAGGTTCAGCCGGCGGTCTCCCACCTCCGGCTTATCCTCGTCGGCGTCCTTCGTGCGGGCTCCGTTAGGGGCTGATTTCGTGATCATCGCAGGTGCGTTTTCGGTCGGGCGAGACTGGCGACCCGCCCGCGGTACTGCCGCCGCAGCGCGGCCGGCAGCGCCAGAACACTTAAGAACTATAACCAACAAGCAGAGCAAACTCAAGCAATAAGTTATTTTCCGCCCACGGCGGACTGTACGGCGCCGGACGCCGGCCGCGGGGCCGGGGAGTGAAAAAACAACCGCCCGGCGAAGGAAACGACCCGGTTTTCTACTTTCGGCCGCCCGACTCCCGACTTCTCATAGCGGCCGCCGTGTGGTATTTACAGGCCGCGGGCGCGCATTCTTCCGTCCCGCCCCGCCCGGCGAGCCCACCCGGCAAGGACTGAACAACCTACAGGAGTCTTATGAACCGAGAAGAGAGAGACGCGCTTATTGCGAAGTACAAGGCGGGCTACGACGAGGTCGCGGCGAGCCTGGAAGGCTTAGGCCCCGACGAGATGACCGCGCGCCCCATCGAAGGTAAGTGGAGCGCGCGCGAGATAGTCCACCACCTCGCCGACAGCGAGACGAACAGCGCCATACGCCTGCGCAAGCTCCTCGCGGAAGAGAGCCCGCAGATACAGGGCTACGACCAGGACTTCTACGCCGCGCGCCTCCGCTACAACGAGCGCGACACGGCGCCCGCCCTCGAAGCCTTCCGCGCCGCGCGCTCGACCACCGCGCAGATACTCGACCTGATGACGGACGACGACTGGTCGCGCGAAGGCACACACTCCGAGTCGGGCCGCTACACCGCCGAAGACTGGCTCAGGATTTACGCCGCCCACGCCCACGGCCACGCCGCGCAAATCCGCCGCCTGAGAGAAGCGCTCGGAAAGTAACGGGCGCTGGTGACGCGCGACGGCAGTTCTCTCATGCTCGTCACTCGTCATTCCCCTTCAGCCTTGACAAAATTCCGGGGCGGCGAGCACAATCGCGGCTCGCCGCCGCAGCCGGGGTTTCTCTTCAGGCCGGCCCGGCCGCCCTTCAAGGCCCGCATGAACGCCGCGCAAACCGTAAGCGAGACCGAACTCCCCGGCCTGAAGCTCATCAGGCGCGGCAAGGTTCGTGACGTGTACGAGGTTGACGAAGAGCGCCTGCTCATCGTCGCCACCGACCGCATCTCCGCCTTCGACTGCATTCTGCCCACTCGCGTCAGTCGCAAAGGCGAAGTCCTCACCGCCCTCTCGCGCTTCTGGTTCGAGCGGCTCGCCCACGTCTCACCGCACCACATGCTCACGACCGACCTGGGCGAGATGGCTGATGCCGTCCGCGCGCACGGCGAGGTGCTGCGGGGCCGCTCCATGCTCGTGCGCCGCACCGAAGTCTTCCCCGTCGAATGCGTCGTGCGCGGCTACCTCGCCGGCTCCGGCTGGAAGGACTACCGCGCGACGGGCGAGACGAGCGGCCGCCGTCTGCCCGAGGGCCTGCGCGAATCCGACAAGCTGCCCGAGCCGATATTCACGCCCGCGACGAAGGCGGAGTCGGGTCACGACGAGAACATAAGCGAAGAGCGCATGGGCGAGATCGTAGGCGCCGAAGTGACGGCGCAACTGCGCGACACTTCGCTCGCGCTCTACCGCGAGGCCGAAGCCTACGCGCGCGAGCGCGGCATCATCATCGCCGACACCAAGTTCGAGTTCGGGCGCGACAGCGAAGGCCGCGTCATTCTCATTGACGAGGCGCTAACGCCCGACTCGTCGCGCTTCTGGCCGGCGGACGGCTACAACCCCGGCGGCCCCCAGCCCTCTTTCGACAAGCAGTTCGTCCGCGACTACCTGGAGACGCTCGCCTGGGACAAGCGGCCGCCCGCGCCGCCGCTCCCGCCGGAAGTCGCGCGGGCCACGACCGCACGCTACCTCGAAGCTTACAGGCTGCTCACGGGCCGCGAGTTGTGAAACTAAAGCGAGGGCGCGAACGCACGCACGCCCGATTCCTGACCTTCCCAGGGGGAAATCGCTGCCTATTGGGAGTTTACCTCCCCTTCGGACGGAGCCACCGATGCAGATGCGCGCCCGCTTAGAAGCCCTCATTGACGAGATGCTCGACGGCCAAATAATGCTCGACGAGGCCCTCACCGAGTTCGAGAAGCTCTACATACAGAAGGCCCTGGCCCGCAACAAGGAGCACCTCTCGCGTACCGCCGTCTCGCTCGGCATCCACCGCAACACCCTCTCCAAGCGCGTCGCCGCGTACCGCACGCAGGAGCGCCCGCCCCGCCCGCAGAAAAACTCGCGCAAGCCCGCCGCCCGCGGCAAACGCTAAAAACCGCTTCAAACTGAAAGTTGACAAGAAATACGGGAGTGCTATATTTTTAGCACTCCCGCTGGGGGAGTGCCAGAAACTGGCTTTTCGTGATTGCTTTTCGGGCATTAGTGCGCCCGCGGGCGTGGCACGGCCCCGGCGAGAGTGCTAAGCGAGTTCAGCAATAAAACCGGTAAGTAGAGACTTTTCAAAGGCTTGGAAGGAGACTAGGCGACTATGGCTACGAACATCAAACCGCTTCACGACAGGGTGATCGTCAAGCGCATCGAGGAAGGCGAGCAGGTGCGCGGCGGCATCATCATCCCCGACACCGCCAAAGAGAAGCCGCAGGAGGGCGAGGTAATCGCCGTCGGCGAGGGCAAGCGCAAGGACGACGGCACGCGCATCCCCCTGGACGTCCAGGCCGGCGACCGCGTGCTCTTCGGCAAGTACAGCGGCTCGGAGATAAAGGTTGACAACGAGGAGTACCTCATCATGCGTGAGGACGAGATTCTCGGCGTCATCGAGCGGGCCGGCGCGGCGAGCGGGAAGAAGGGCGGCAAGTAGTCTTTAAGACTTCCCCGCAGCCTTTCGTTTGTGAAGCATCCACTGAAGAATCGGGAACACTGAAGGAGAGAGAACAGACATGGCAAAGCAAGTGATTCACGGCGAAGAGTCGCGCGCGGCTATCCTGCGCGGCGTCAACCAACTCGCCGACGCTGTTAAGATCACGCTCGGCCCCAAGGGGCG
>DASPKR010000655.1:0-3367 GCA_035627975.1 Pyrinomonadaceae bacterium
GGCAGCGTCGCCAGCCGGTCGCTCTCGACCCAGAGGAGGTTTTCGAGGTTGCCCGAAGGGACGGTGGCGAAGTAGTTCGTCCTGTCCTGGTCGGTCGTGCCGTTGACGCCGCCCTCGAAGAGGTTGGCGCCGGCGGCCTCCACGTACTCGAAATACTCCTTCGGGGCGTTCTTCGACCCCTGGAACATCATGTGCTCGAAGAGGTGCGCGAAGCCGCTGCGGCCGGGCCGCTCGTTCTTCGAGCCGACGTGGAACCACTGGTTGACGTGCACGACGGGGAGCTTCCTGTCAACGTGCAGTATGACCTGAAGGCCGTTCGGCAGCATGTACTTCTCGAACTGAATCTTGGGTATGGAGCCGGCCGCGGCGCCTCCGCCCTGACGCGCCAGCACGGGAAGGGCCGGCAGCAGCAGCATGGCGAGCGCGAGGTTCAGGGACAGGGCTTTACTTCTGAGCGTTTTCACGAGGCTTAAGACTCCTTTCGGGGATGTCGGGCAAAGGTAGAGACACTTGTACGGGGCGCAAGAGATTTTAGTTCCCGGGCGCACCGGCCCGCGCGCGAAACTTTTCAGCCTTACTTTAAGGCAGCCGGCGGCCCCGGCGCCAGCGGCCGAGCGCGTGATTGGCCCGCGGCCGGATCGCGCGCTTAAAGGTGGGCGCGGACGGCAAGGAGAGCCGCTACGGCCGGTCGCTAGTCGCCGAACTGTAGGCTGTCGGTGAGCGGGGCTTCGGGGAGCGGCCCCGACGCGCGGCGCGAGTCGTCGGCGTACTGCAATTTGTAGAGGCGCCAGTAGAGGCCGCGGCGCGCGAGCAACTGCTGGTGCGTCCCCATCTCGCGTATCTCGCCGTGGTGCAGGACGATTATCTTGTCGGCGCGCTGCACGGTCGAGAGGCGGTGGGCGACGACGACGGACGTGCGGTCGCGCATGACGCGCTCGATGGCCTGCTGTATGAGCTGCTCGGTCTCGGTGTCAATTGAGCTGGTGGCCTCGTCCAGAATCAGGAGCGACGGGTCGAAGGCGAGCGCGCGCGCGAAAGAGATGAGCTGCTTCTGGCCGACGGAGAGCCCGGCGCCGCGCTCGCGAACCTCGGCGCCGAAGCCGCCGGGCAGTCGCTCTATGAAGCGGTCGGCGTGAACCTCGCGCGCGGCCCAGCGCACGCGCTCCTCGTCAATCGTCTCGCGCCCGAGCCTTATGTTGCCCTCGACCGTGCCGCTGAAGAGGAACACGTCCTGTAGGACGACGGCGAAGTTCTCCCGGAGCGACTTCAAGTCCCACTCCCGCACGTCCACGCCGTCGAGCATGACCGAGCCGCGCTGCACGTCGTAGAAGCGCATCAGCAGGTTCGTTATCGTCGTCTTCCCCGACCCCGTGTGGCCCACCAGCGCCACCGACTGTCCCGGCTCCACCGTGAAGGACACGTCCTTCAGAACCCACTCGCCCTCCTTGTAGGCGAACCAGACGTCTCGGAACTCTATGCGGCCGCGCGCCCGTCCCGACCTGGCGGGCCGCCCGGGGGGCTCGACGGCCACGGGCAGGTCGAGCGTGCGGAAAATGCGGTGCGAGGCGATGAGCGCCGCCTGGAAGACGTTGTACTTGTCCGAGATGTCGCGTATCGGCTGGAAGAGCCGCTGCGAGTACTGTATGAAGGCGACGAGCGCGCCGATGGAGAGAACCTCGTTGCCGGGCGAGTTCTGCATGACGCGCCAGCCGCCGTACCAGATGATGAGGGCGATGCCGAGCGAGCCTATGAAGTCAACGAGCGGGAAGAAGACCGAGTAGTAGAAGATGGTTTCGATGTGGGCGCGGCGGTGGTCGTCGTTGACGGCGGCGAACTGGCGGAGCGATTTCGACTCGCGGTTGAATATCTGAACCGTCTGCGCGCCGGAGACGTGCTCCTGCAGGAACGAGTTGATGCGCGCGAGCTTCATGCGCACGAGGTCGTAGCCGCGCCGCGCGTGCTTGCGGAACCATGTGGTCGCGACGAACAGGAGCGGGACGGTGACGAGAGCGACGAGCGTCAGGCGCCAGTCCATCCAGAACATGAAGGCCGCGATGGCGAAGACCATTATCACGTCGCCCAGGCCCTCGATTACGCCGGAGGTGAAAAGCTCGTTCAGCGAATCAACGTCCGACGTGAGCCGGGTCATCACTCGGCCCACGGGGTTCCTGTCGAAGTATGCGACCTCCTGCCTCTGAAGCTTCTCGTAAAGCTCAGAGCGCAGGTCGTACATGACGCGCTGGCCGACGGACTGTAGCAGCACGGTCTGCGCGTAGGAGACGCCGAACTGTAGGAGCTTCACGGCGAGCAGCGCGAGCGCGATCATGCCGACGCCGCGCACGCGCTCGTCGGCCGAAAGGCGCGCCAGCGCGTCGGCCGGGGGGCTTATGTACCAATCAATCGCGTACTGGAAGAACTTGGGCTCGACCACGCCGAGCGCGTTGACGAGGAGCGTGAGCGCGAGCGCAGGGATGATGAGCCGCTTGTACGGGCGCAGGTAGCGCAGCAGACGGCGCGCGCTGCCGCGGTCGAACTGCTTGAGCGCCTCCTCCTCGTGAAACTGTTGAACGGCTGTGGACATAAATACTGTAGCCCGGCCACCGGCCCTTCAGCGCCGGCCGTAGTAGGCCGTGGCGAGCTCGTCGCGGCGCGGGAAGTGCAGCGCGATGGCGGCCCCGCCGAGCGCCAGGAACAGGTACGCGTAACTGTTGAGCGTGACGAAGAGCGCCACGACGCCGAAGAGCGCCGCCGACTCGGCGAGCGCGAGGGCGATAATGAAGCCCGTCTGAAATCGCGCGGGGTCGCGCCGCCCGGCGGCCTCCCCGTACATCTTCTTCTTCAGAACGAAAGAGAGCACGACCGTAGTCAGCGCCACAGCGCCTAGGCCGAGTAGCAGCGCGGGGTTGTCGCGCTCGGCGCGCTCCTGCGCGCCCGCGCCGGGCAGGGCGAAGAGTGTGACGAGCACGTAGAGGCCGATGGTCGTGAGGAACGCCGCCCACAGGATGCGGAGCAGCCGGAGCTGCGCTTCCATGTTGGCGCCCGCGCCGGGCTGATTCATCATCTCTCGTAGAGCCCCTTTCCGGCCGCCTAGCTCGCGGCCAACTCCTCTTCCAAAAGCTGCCGCTCGTAGAGGTCTGCGTACTCGCCCCCCAGCGAGAGCAGCTCGTCGTGCGTGCCGCGCTCGACGATGCGCCCCTCGTCGAGGACGCAGATGAGGTCTGCGTCGCGCACGGTCGAGATGCGGTGCGAGACGATTATGCTCGTCCGCTCGCGCATCACGCCGCGCAGCCGGGCGAGTATCTTCTCCTCCGTGTAGGTGTCAACGGAGGAGAGCGCGTCGTCGAGTATGAGAATCTTGGGCTGGCGG
>DASPKR010000656.1:0-3042 GCA_035627975.1 Pyrinomonadaceae bacterium
CTCGCCCTCGGCGCGCTCCGGCTCGTGCATGAGGACGAGAGGCACGATGTCCGCGGCCACGGCGTCGCCCTCCGTCAGCTCGCCGAGCGTGGAGAAGTCAACGGCCCCGCCGCTCTCGTGCAGGTGCTTGAGCGCGCGGAACACGGCGGCGGTCGGGAGCGCCTCGTAGTCGCTCTCGGCGACGTGCGGGAGCAGCGCGTCGCGAAGCTCCGCGTCGTGGACGAGAAGCTCCAGGAGCCTCTGCTCCGCGACCGTGGGGGCGGGCGTCCCGGCGCGCACGACGCTCTGCTTAACGTCGGGCTGCGCCGCGGAAGAGCCGGCGGCGCGCGCGCCCACGCCCTTCCAAAGCTCCTGGCGCAGGCCCTGCTCTTCGACGCGGAGCGTCCCCATTATCATGTCGAAGTACTCGCGCCTCTGGATCGGGTTGCGCACGGCCCGCACGAAGGGCAGAAGCTCTTCGACGGCCTCGGCCTTGTGCGCAGGGTTGCGCAGGTCGCGCTCGGCGACCGCCTGTTCGAGCACGAAGTTGATGTGTGGGATCGCCTGCCCGCGCCGCCTGTTGTACTCCTCCGCGCCGTGCGAGCGCACGAACTCGTCGGGGTCGGCCCCGTCGGGAAGCACGAGGATTTTTATCTCGAAGTCCTCCGGCAGCAGAACCTCAATCGCGCGCTTCGCCGCGTTTATGCCGGCGCGGTCACCATCATAATTGACGACAACTTTGCGCGCAAACCTCCCCAATAATTTGGCCTGCTCGGCCGTGAGCGCCGTCCCAAGGCTCGCTACCACGTTCCTTATGCCGTGCTGGTAAGGGATTATCAAGTCGAGATAGCCCTCAACCAATATGGCGAATTTCTTCCTACGTATTTCGTCGCGCGAGACGCTCAGGCCGAAAAGGTGCCGGCCCTTCGTGTAGGCGGGAGTCTCCGGCGAGTTCAGGTACTTCGGCTCGTCGCCGGGGCGCATGGCGCGCGCGCCGAAGGCGACGGGGCGCCCCTGCGCGTCCGTGACGGGGAAGACGAGGCGGCCGCGGAAGCGGTCGTAGAAGCCGCCCGCGTCCTTCTTGATGACGAGGCCGCTGCGCTCTATCTGCCCCGCGCTCGCCCCCTTGCTCTTGAGATAACTGCCGAGCGCGTCCCAACTGTTCGGCGCGTAGCCCAGTCGAAAGACCGAGCGCGTCTCCTCCGAGATGCCCCGCCCCTCGACGTACTCCCTCGCCGCCCTCCCTTCGGCGCCGCCGTCCTTCAAGTGCTGCTCCCAGAACGCGAGCGCCCACGAGTTCAGCTCGATTACCTCGTCGGCCTCCTTGCGCCGAGCCTCGAAGCGCTTGTCGTCCACAAGCGCGGGCAGCGCCACACCCGTCTTCTCCGCCACTATCCGCACCGCCTCGGGGAACGACACGCGCTCCATCTCCATCACGAAGTTAAAGACACTCCCCCCCTTCGCACAGCCGAAGCAATAGAAAATATCTTTAGACGGGTTGACGGAGAACGAAGGGCTCTTCTCCTGGTGGAAGGGGCAGCAGGCCATCCAGTTGGCGCCCTTCTTCTTGAGCGTCACGTAGTCGTTTATGACGCGCACGATGTCGGCCTGCCGCCGTAGGTCGTCAATGAATGTCTGCGGGAAGCGCATCCGAGTTTCATTCTACTGCGGGCAGCGCGAGGGGCGCACCTCGCCGCGGGGCAGGAGCGCGCGGGGGAGGGCCGCGGGGCGTATGTGCCAAACGTCCCCTTCGAGCGCGCGCTCGGCGAGCAGCCTTCCGGTCGAGGCGTCGAGCTTCAGGAGCCGCACGCCGCGCCCCCCGGCGGGGCGGCCCGCGTCGAGGCCGTAGAGGTGGCGTGCGCCGGGCCCCGGCACGAGCTGCGCGAAGTCAATCGAGGGCGCGAGGTGCGCCAGCACCCTGCCCGTCCCCGGCTCGACGCGGAAGAAGCCGCCCGGCACTTCCGCGCCGCCGCGCTCGCGCCGTATGTCAACGTGGAACCACCAGCCGAAGGGCTCGTAGAGCAGCAGGCTCTCGCCAGCGGGTATCAAGACCTGCTCGACGAGCGGGGCGCCCTCGATAGCCTTGCCCGGAAGCGCGACCGTGGTGGGCTCGCCGAGCGAGGTCGTGTCGGGCGTGACGCGCCAGAGCAGTCCCCGCGTGCCGTCGTGGCCGTAGAGGTAGAACGCGCCGCCGACCCACGCGCCGCGCGGCAGGAGTTTTTCCGGCAGGGGCAGTCGGCGCACGAGCACGCGACGCTCAACGTCTATGATGTCGAGCGAGGGGCCGCGCCAGTTGGTCGTGCCGAAGAGCCAGCGCCCGTCGGGCGAGGGGTGCAGGCCGTAGTTGCCGGGCGCGTCTATGCGCGCCAGGGGCTCGAGCGTGCGCGCGTCGAAGACCTCTACGCCGACGGCCCCGCGCTGCGTGAAGAGGAGACGGCCGTCCGGCGAAGGCGTGCTCCACATCGCGGGCTCTATCATGCGGCACAGCCTCTTCGTCTCAAGGTCGAGCGCGAAGAGGGCGCAGCAGCCGTCGCCCGCGCGCTCGGCCGCCTGCGCTATGAAGAGCACTCGGCCGTCGGGCCTCGCCGAGACGCTGTGCGCGAGGTCGTGGACGACGAAGTGGCCGAGCGGCTCTAAGGTCTCCGCGTCGAAGACGTGCAGGCGGCGGTCGCGGCGCACGGCGAGCACGACCTCGCGCGACTCTTCGGCGACGGCTGCGCGCGGCGGCGACTGAGGGGCGGCCGCGGCCGCCAACGCGACGCAGAGCGCAAACAGCATCCCTCTCGTCAACGCGCGCGGGCTGAGTAGCGGAAGTGATCTCACGGCTTTCACCCCTCTGGGGGAGGCGTCATTGCTTCAGCTCGACGATTGTCGCGCCGGCGCCGCCCTGGTTGTCGGGCGCGAGGTCAAAGGAGGCGACGTGCGGGTGGCTGCGCAAAAGCTCTGCGACGGCGCGGCGCAGCGCGCCCGTGCCGTGGCCGTGGATGATTCGGACGCGCGCGTGGCCGTGCAGGTACGCCTCGTCGAGGAACTTGTCGGTCTCGTCGCGCGCCTCGTCGGTGG
>DASPKR010000657.1:0-2058 GCA_035627975.1 Pyrinomonadaceae bacterium
GCGCGAGCGCCTCGGGGTCGTTCAGGCTCCCGCGCACCAACTCCACGTCGCCGCGTATCTCTTCGAGGTTGTGCAGGTGGCCGGTCGAGAGGTCGTCGAGCACGCGCACGCGAGCGCCCGCGCATGCGAGCGCCGACGCGATGTGCGAACCGATGAAGCCCGCCCCGCCCGTTACGAGGTGGATTCCAGAGAGACTCATAAGAAAGTGCTGGGAGGTGAGTGACGAGTAGAACTACTCATCACTCACCGCTTCCGTTTATCTCCCCACGCCGACGTAGTCGAAGCCGAGCTCGCGCATGGCGGCGGGCTCGTAGATGTTCCGCAGGTCTGCGACCTTCGGCGAGCGCATGAGCCCCCGGATGCGCTCCATGTTGAGCGCGCGGAACTGGTTCCACTCCGTCATGAAGATGAGCGCGTCGGCGCCCTCGACGGCCGAGTACTCGTCCGGTGCGTACTCTACATCCGGCAGAATCTTGCGCGCCTGCTCGACCGCCACGGGGTCGTATGCGCGCACGCTGCCGCCCTTGGCGACGAGCGCCCTGATGATGTCCACGGACGGGGCCTCGCGCATGTCGTCGGTCTCCGGCTTGAAGGAGAGGCCGAGCACGGCGAAGGTCTTCCCCGTAGAGTCGCCGACGAGCCTCTCTATCTTGCGGATCATCCTCTCGCGCTGGCGCCGGTTGACTTCTACGACCGCCTCGACGATGAGCGACTCGGAACCGTACTGCTTCGCCACCGACAGCAGCGCCGACGTGTCCTTCGGGAAGCAGGAGCCGCCGTAGCCGGGGCCGGGGTGCAGGAAGTAGCGCCCGATGCGGTTGTCCATACCCATGGCGCGCGCAACGTCGTGCACGTCGCAGCCTATCTCGTCGCAGAGGTTCGCCACCTCGTTGATGAAGGAAATCTTCGTGGCGAGGAAGGCGTTCGAGACGTACTTGATCAGCTCGGCCGCCTCGGTCGAGGTTATGACGACCGGAGTCTCTATCAGGTAGAGCGGGCGGTAGAGGTCGCGCATGATGGCGACGGCCGCCTCGTCGCGGCTGCCGATGACCACGCGGTTGGGCCGCATGAAATCGTCTATGGCCGCGCCCTCGCGCAGGAACTCGGGATTCGAGACGATGCCGAAGTCGCAGGGCTTGCCCTGGTGCTCGCAGACGAGCCGGCGCAGGTGCTCGCCCGTCCCCACGGGCACAGTGGACTTCGTCACGAGCACCTTGTAGCCGTTCATGTGGCGGGCCACGTCGCGCGCGGCCTGCTCGATGTAGCTGAGGTCGGCCGAGCCGTCCTCGCGCGGCGGCGTGCCTACGGCGAGGAAAATGACGAGGCTCTGCTCGACGGCCGACTTAACGTCGGTGGTGAATCGCAGGCGGCCGGCCTGCTTGTTCTTCGCGACGAGCTGGTCGAGGCCGGGCTCGTAGATGGGGATTTTGCCTTCGTTGAGCTGGGCTATCTTCTGCGAGTCCACGTCAACGCACGTGACGTTGACGCCGAACTCCGCGAAGCAGGCTCCCGTCACAAGACCGACGTAGCCCGACCCGATTACCGCGATGTGCATTTGGGCAGAAAGACCTTTCGAAGCCGAAGGGGTGTTCACGATCCGGGCGGAGATTATCTCAGACAAAAGCTTGCGGGTCACGCGGCGCGAGACGCGCGTGACCCGCAAAGTCGTGGGGTCGAAACACTATGGTGTGCCGCCCCTCACCTCCGGGAGCGACCTGAGAGCCGTGGCCCGTCCAGAAGCCTTAGCGGGACGGGCTAATGACGATGGGGCCGTCGCCGAACGTGATGTCGTCGTCCTGCGCCGCGAAGATGGCCGCGGCGATTGCGCCGCCGACGCCGAGCAGGAGGGCCGCCAGGCCGGCGCCGCTCAGGCCGCGCATCTCAGGCATCTGGTAGCGCGTGCAGCGCGTGCCGGGGCCGGTGGCCGTGCCGGCCGTGTCTTGGTTACCGGCGGCGATCTGCTTGACAGTGTTGCCGGCGCGCAGCTCGACCTTGCCCGACTGCGTCGCGACCAGCGTGTCGCCGCACTCAACGTCAACCATAAAGACGTTAGGCTGG
>DASPKR010000658.1:0-2258 GCA_035627975.1 Pyrinomonadaceae bacterium
CTTCATCACGGGCCTCGAGCGCATCGGCGGGTTCGGCGGCAAGAGCGACCGCCTCAACCAGTACAACACATACCTCGGCAACCCCGACATGTTCGACGCCGACTTCGCGCGCTACCGGAGCGCGACCGCGGAGAGCGTGCGCGCGGCCGTTGACCGCTGGCTCAACACGCGCAACCGCCTGCTCGTGCGCTTCCACCCGGAGAAGTCGGGGCGCCCCTCGCAGGTGGCGATTGACCGCGCGAAGGAGCCGGCGCTCGGCGGCGACCGCCCGTTCCGCGCGCCCGAGGTCAAGACCGCGAAGCTCGACAACGGCATCGAGCTTTTCGTCGTCGAGCGGCGCGACCTGCCCAAAGTCTCCGTCTCGCTCGCCACCCGCGCCGGCAGCGTCTCCGACCCGGCCGACAAGGTTGGCCTCGCGGGCCTGACCGCGCGCGTCGCGCGGCGTGGGACGAAGACGCGCGACGCCTTGCAGATTGACTCTACTCTCGGCGACCTCGGAACCTCGCTCGGCTGGAGCACCGCGCGCGAGGCTTCGAGCCTTTCGATGGAAGTCCTGAAGCGGAACCTCAACCCGGCGCTCACCGTCATGGCCGACGTGGCGCGAAACCCGTCGTTCCCGGCCACCGAGTTCGACCGCGAAAAGAAACTCCTGCTCGACCAGCTCTCGCAGCAGGCCAACAACCCCGGCGCCGTAGCCAACCGCGTCGCGCAGATGCTCGCCTTCGGCGCCGACCACCCTTACGGCCGCCCGTCGCTCGGCCTGCCCGGCACCGTGCAGCCCGTCACGCGCGAAGACCTCGTGCGCTTCCACGAGACCTACTGGAAGCCCGGAAGCTCCGCCCTCGTCTTCGTCGGCGACGTGACGCTCGCCGAGGCGACCGAGATGGCCCGCCAGCACTTCGGCTCGTGGTCGGGCGGGGCGGCCCCGGCCGTCAACGTCCCGGCCGCTAAGCCCGTAGGCCCCGGCAAGGTCTTCGTCGTTGACCGGCAGGACGCCGCGCAGACCGTTGTCGCGCACATACTCGCCGCGCCGCCGCGAAGGTCTGACGACTACTACGCCTTCCGCCTCGCCGACTTCGTCTATGGCGGCGGCGGCTTCGGCACGCGCCTGAACCTGAACCTGCGCGAGGACAAGGGCTACTCCTACGGCGTCTTCTCCTTCCCGGCGCTCTACTCGAAGGCGGGGACGTGGATAGCGTCGGGCGGCGTGCAGTCGGACAAGACGAAGGAGTCCGTCGTCGAGTTCATGAGTGAATTGAAGAACATCGCCGGCGCCAAGCCCATCAGCGAGGCCGAGTTCACGAACGCCAGGCTCAGGCGCGTGCGCGGCTACGCGCAGCAGTTCGAGTCCATCGGCCGCATCGCCGGCCAGATAGTCAACCTCTGGGCGACGGGCCTTCCGATGACGGAGCTTCAGGAGGAGACGGCCGGCATCGAGCGCACCAGCTTGGCCGCCGCAAACGCCGCCGCCGCCAAGTACGCCGCGCCCGCAGGCACAACGCTGCTGCTCGTCGGCGACCTCTCCAAGATCGAGGCGGGCCTTCGCGAGCTGAACCTCGGCGAGATAGTCGTCCTGGACGTGGAAGGCAGGCCCGCCGCCCGCAGGTAAGCTGTAAGCGCGGCGCGGGAAAAGATGAAGGGCCCGGTGGATTGAACCCACCGAGCCCTTCGTCATCTTCCGGCTCACTCGCGCCGGGGACGCGTAGCCGCTAAGCGCGCCTCACTGCTGCGGCGTCGCCGCGGCCTGTGCCTTCCCCGTATCGCCTGAGCGGTTCTTGAACTCGACGAGGCCCTCGACCGACTTGTAAATCTGCAAGTACATCTGCGTCTCGCGCGGTATGAGCGTGCGCCAGCCGGGGCCGCCGCGCCGCAGGTAGAGCGGCAGGCGCGCCGGGTTCGAGTTGTACCCGGCCGACATCAGCTCCGACTTCGTAGCGATGTTGCTCGCCATCGCGTCGAGCACTTCCTGTTTGAGCGCGAGGTCGTTCCAGGTGTCCTGCATGTAGAGCAGCATCGCTTCGAGGGCGTTGCCGTGGTTGCGCATGCCTGCGACGAAGTCGGGGTTGAGGCCAACCGAGGGGTGCATGCGCCGGAGCATGGCGTAGGTCGAGGGGATCATCTGCACCATCCCGCCCGCGCCGGCCGAGCTCACCGAGTAGCGGTAGGTGTTCAGCTCGTTCAGGGCGAAGAGCGCGTAGATGTCGTTGTAGATGTCGGCGCGGCTCTCCGTGCGGAAGCGCTGGTGGTCGACGTGCTCG
>DASPKR010000659.1:0-4410 GCA_035627975.1 Pyrinomonadaceae bacterium
CAGCGCCTTCCGGCAGACCAACCTCGTCGCCGACTGGCCCGGCGTCGCCCGCGTCCAAGACCCCCTGCTCGTGAACCCCTGGGGCATCTCGATGACGACGACCAGCCCCTTCTGGGTGGCGAACGCGGGGACAAGTACCTCGACGCTCTACCGTGGCGACGTGGGCGGCGCCCCGCTCGTCATCAACCCCGGCCTCTCCCACATAACCATACCGGGAGGGCTGCCGACGGGGACGGTCGCCAACGCCAACGCGAACGAGTTCGTCCTCCCCGGCCCGTGCGCCAGCCCGCCGTGCGGGGCGAACTTCCTCTTCGCCTCGATAACGGGCAACATATCGGGCTGGGACCCGAACGCCCCGGCCGCGGGCTCGACCACCGCCGTCATCGCGGCTCACCCGCCGAACGTCGGACCCGTACCCAACGTTTACACGGGCCTCGCCATAGGCAACAACGGCTCGGCCAACTTCCTCTACGCCGCCAACATCTCCGTCGGTCGCATTGACGTGTTCGACAGCTCGTTCGCGCTCCAGAGCACTGCGAGCTTCCCGTTCATAGACCCGACGCTGCCGCCGCTCTACCACCCGCACAACATTCAGGCGCTCGGCGGGGAGCTCTACGTCGCTTACGCGCGCGTCAACCCCGGCCCCGGCGACCCTTACGTGCGGCCGGGCGGCGCCGTCAGCGTCTTCGACTTTAACGGCAACTTTCTGCGGCGCGTCGCCACGGACGGCACACTGAGCGCGCCCTGGGGGCTCGCGCTCGCGCCCGCGAGCTTCGGCATCTTCCCGAACGCGCTCCTGGTCGGCAACTTCGACTTCGACGGCAACGGGCGCATCAGCGCCTTCGACCCGACCACCGGAGACTTTCTCGGCCAGCTTCAGGGCGAGGCCGGCGAGCTCATCAGCATTGACGGCCTTTGGGGCATCACCTTCGGCAACGGCGCGGCCGGCGGCGACCCCAACAAGCTCTACTTCGCCGCCGGGGTGGCCCACGAGGAGCACGGCCTCTTCGGCTCGCTCGCGCCGACGACCGCCTCGGCCACCAACCTCATACAGTTCGCCGACACCGAGTTCATCATCAACGAGGGCGGCGGCCACATAGACGTGACGGTCGTGCGCCTCGGCGACGCCTCGCACGCCGCCTCGGTCAGCTACGCCACCTTCGACCAGTCGCAGCCCGGCCACGCCTCTCAGAAGAGCGACTACGAGATAGCGCTCGGCCGGCTCGACTTCGCGCCGGGCGAGACCTCGAAGACCTTCCGCGTGCTGATCGTGGACGACCGCTTCCAGGAGGGCTCGGGCGAGGTGGTTGACCTCGTGCTCAGCAACCCGGCGGGGCAGGGGACTGGGCTCGGCAGCCCCAACGTGGCCGAGCTGCGGATCGTGGACAACGACCCCGCGCCCGTCCCCGGGAACCCCATAGACGACCCCACGTTCTTCGTCCGCCAGCACTACCTCGACTTCCTCAACCGCGAGCCGGACGCCGCCGGCCTACAGTTCTGGACGAACCAGATAAACCTGCTATGCAACGGCAACCAGCAGTGCGTCGAGAACCAGCGCGTGATAGTCTCCGCGGCCTTCTTCCTCTCCATAGAGTTCCAGGAGACGGGCCTGCTCGACATACTCACGCACCAGGCCGCCTTCGGCCGCAGGCCACTCTACGGCCAGTTCATGCTCGGCACGCAGAGGCTCCAGCGCGGCGTCGTCGTCGGGCAGGCCGGCTGGCCCGAGCAGCTCGAGGCCAACAAGCAGGCATACTTCGACGAGTTCGTCACGCGCCCCGAGTTCGTCTCCAGATACCCGGCTACGCTGACGAACGAGCAGTACGTTGACGCGCTGCTCACGACCGCCGGGCTGACGCCCGAGCAGGTGCGCCTCTTCGTCGTGCAGATGACGAACGCGCAGGAGAACCCGCCCGCCAACCCGACCTCCTCGAACGGCGGCCCGCGGCCCACCTCCTTCGGCACGGCCCGCCTGCTCTTCAACGAGGCGCAGACGGCCCTGACGTTGACGGCCACCGTCAACAACATAGACTTCACCGGCGCGCAGAGCCCGGCGGAGGCCAACGACAACCTCACCAACGCGCACATACACGCGAGCGCCTCGGTCACGCCGGCGACGAACGCCCCCGTCGTCTGGGGCTTCATCGGCTTGCCGTTTAACGACAACAACCCGAACGACTCGGTCGTCACGCCGTTCGCCTCCGGGGTCGGCGGCAACGTCCGCGCCAAGTGGGACGCGCCCGAGGGCAACAACACGACGCTCGCGGCGCAACTCGCGAACCTCCGGGAGGGGCGCGCCTACGTCAACTTCCACACGACGCAGTTCCCGGGCGGCGAGATACGCGGCAACCTCCCGCGGGCCGACGCCCTCAGAACTTCGCTCGTCGCGGGCCTGAACGGCGGCACGCTCACGCGCGCGCAAGTCCTGCGGAGGATCGCCGAGGCGGAGGAGCTGCGCCTGCGCCACTTCAACGCGGCCTTCGTCCTGATGGAGTACTTCGGCTACCTGAGGCGCGACCCGGACGAGGCCGGCTTCAACTTCTGGCTCAACAAGCTGAACTCCTTCAACGGCGACTTCCTACAGGCCGAGATGGTCAAGGCGTTCATCTCCTCGCTAGAGTACCGCCAACGCTTCGGGCCGAGCTAAAGGCTAAAGGCTTGGGGCCAGAGACTGGGGGCCGGTCAGGGAGTCAAGCTCCTGACCGGCCCCCAGTCTCTGGCCCCAAGGCTCTTTTTAAGCGACGGGCGCGGGCTCGCCGTGGGCGGGGTTGATGTTGCCGGCGATGACGATTGTCAGGTGGTCGGGGCGGAAGTACTTGTGTATGGCGGCGTTGACCTCCTCGGCCGTGACGGCGTGAATCAACTGCGGATAGCGCTCGATGTAGTCCGCGCCGAGGCGGTAGAACTCGGCCTGCCAGAGCGCCTCGGCGAGGCCGGCGTTCGTAGAGAGCGAGACCTTGAAGGAGCCGACGGCCGAAGACTTCTCGTCCTCGAGCTCCTCGGGCCGTATGCCTTCGCGCACGTACTCGCGAAGCACCGAGAGCGCCGAGTTGATCGCGCGCTCGACGTTGCCGGGGTTGACCGAGACGGCTATGTACCACGGCCCTGCGGCGAGCGAAGGCGTGCGGAAGCGCGAGCCGATGCCGTAGGTCAAACCCTCCGCGTCGCGCACCTGAAGCCCGAGGCGCGAAGAGAGCGTTGACTCGCCGAGCGCGCGGTTTGCGAGCACGGCCGCGTAATAGTCGGCCGCGTCGCGCCGCAGGGGGGCGGCCGAGCCGATTATCACGTCCACGTTCGCCTTGTCCTCGACGAGCACGACCTCGCGCCGCGCGCCCTCCTGCTGCGCCGGGTCTGCGACGTTTATCTCGACGCTCTCGGGGCCGCCGAAGTCGCCGAACGACTCGCGGAACAGCCGCGCTGCCTCGTCGGCGCGCACGTCGCCCGCGACCGAGACTATCAGCGAGCGCCCGCCGTAGAACTTCTCGTAGAACTCGCGCACGTCGGCGGCCGTGTAGGAATTGACGCTCTCGATGAGGCGCTCGCCCGCGTGCGCGTAGAAGGGGTTCGACTCGTCGAAGACCGTCTGCGACAGCCGCTCGTAAGCGCGCCAGCGCGTGTCGGACTGCTGCTCGCGGATTGCCGCGACCGTCTGCTGCTTGAGCTTCTCCAACTCGTCCTCGGGGAACGAAGGCTCGCGCAGCATCTCGGCGAGCGCCCCGAGCAGAAGGGGGAAGTCGCCCGCGAGCGAGCGCCCGACGACCTGAACGGCGAAGGGGTCTGCGGAAAAATCAACCTGCGCGCCGACCCGTTCGAGGTCGCCCGCAAGCTCAATCTTCGTGCGCCGCCGCGTCCCCCGCTCGAGCATACCGGCGACGAGCCGCGCGAGGCCCGGCCGCTCCTTCCCCTCGAAGTAAGAGCCCGCGCGGAGGCTCCCGCGCACCGAGACCGTCGGCATGGCCGTGTTCTCGATGACGAGCAGGACGGCGCCCGTCTCAAGCTCAGTCCGCGCGGCGCGCGACACCGCCCCGGCCGCGGCAGCGCCCGAAGGCGAAGAGCGGCGCGGGCCGCCCGGCCCGTCTTCGCCGCCGGCGTCGTACACTTCGGCCGGGTCGCGGTAAAACTGCCGGCCGCGCCTCGCCCTCGCGGGGCGGGCCTGGCTCGGGCCGTTGGCGGGCGCGCCGCCGTTTGACCCGTGCGATCCGTTCGCGCCCGGGCGCCTCGGTATGAAATGGCCGACCGTGCGCGCGTCCTCCGTGAAGTAAGCTGCGGCGACGCGCCGAACGTCTTCGGCCGTCACGCGCGCGACCCGCCTCGCGTATGAGTTGTAGAAGCGCCAGTCCGCGACGGCCTCGGCTTCGGACAACTGCATCGCGACGTTGAAGGTGCCGTCCCGCTCGTATGCGACGGCGG
>DASPKR010000660.1:0-7388 GCA_035627975.1 Pyrinomonadaceae bacterium
ACGAGTTGGAGTTTCAGACCGTCAACGGCGCCATTGACCTGAGCTTCCCGGCGAGCCTGAGCGCCGACGTTCACGCCGAGACCGTCAACGGCGAAATCACCTCGGACTTCCCCCTGACCGTCACGGGCCGCTTCAGCAAGCGCCGCCTCGACGGCACCATCGGCGGCGGCGGTCGCGAGCTGCGCCTCCAGACCGTCAACGGCAGCGTGCAGATTCGCAGGGGGTGAAGGCTTCAAGCGGGTAGCCGGAAGCCAGTAGCCGGCCGAGCCCGGCCCCGCTGGCGATGACGCTGTGACCCGTTGGTTCGGCGGCGGGAGGCTCCGCCGCCGGCTACTGACTCCCGGCTACCGGCAGTTTTAATTCATCGTGAGGGCTTAATGATGTCGAAGATGCGTTGGGTTTTAGGGCTGGCGGCGCTCGCCGCGCTGCTCGCGGCAGCCCCGGACGGCGCGCGCGCGCGGCAGGAGCGCCGGCCGGAGCTTTCGGAAGAGTTTCACCAGAGCTACCCGCTCTCGGCGGGCGGCCGCGTCAGCCTCTCGAACATAAACGGCGACGTGCGCGTGACGGCCTGGGATCGTGACGAGGTAAAGATTGACGCCGTCAAGCGCGCCTACAAGCAGGAGCGCCTGCGCGAGGCCGAGATACGGGTCAGCGCCGAGCCGGGCCACGTCGCCGTCGAGACTAAATATCCCGAGTACAGATACCACCGCGACTCCGAGCGCAGCCGCGAGGACAACCCCGCGAGCGTCGAGTACACGCTCACAGTCCCGCGCGGCGCTCGGCTCCGCGAAATCAAGCTAATAAACGGCTCGCTCGACATTGAGGGCGTCTCGGGCGCGGTTGACGCCTCCTCCATCAACGGCCGCGTGACGGCCAAAGGGCTGACGGGCCGCGTCAACCTCTCCGTCATCAACGGCACGCTGGAGGCCGCGTTCGACCGGCTCGCAGAGGGCGGCTCAGTCACGCTCTCTTCCGTCAACGGCCCCGTCTCGGTGACGCTCCCCTCGGACGCGAACGCGGTGCTTCGGGCGAGCACAGTCCACGGCGCTATCAGCAACGACTTCAACCTGCCCGTGCGCGCGGGCGAGTACGTCGGCCGCAACCTCGAAGGCCGGCTCGGCTCGGGCGGCGCCGACGTGCGCGTCAACAACGTCAACGGCACCGTGCAACTGCGCCGCGCTAACGACAACCGCGCCCCCAGCCCCGTGACGAACCTCCTGTCCGAGACGCGCGGGCGAAAGGACTTCGAGGGCGACGAGGACGGGGACGAGGAGGCCGGGGAGGCCGAGCGCGAGGCGCGCGAGGAGTTGAGGAAGGACGAGGCCGAGCGCGCACGCGAGATTCGGGAGGCCGTGCGCGAGGCCCGCGAGGCGGCGCGCGAGGGAGAGAGGGCCGCGCGCGAGGCCGCGAGGGAAGCGCGGCAGGAGGTCAAGGAAAACCTCATGGAGCACTCCTCGGCCGAGGGCGCTCACGGGCGCCGGCTGATGGAGCGCGAGTCGAACAGCATAGCCGTCTCGGGCTCGCCCGCCGTGCACGTCGAGACCTTCGACGGCTCCGTGAGCGTCCACGCGTGGGACAAGCCTGAGGTCGCCTACACGGCCATCAAGCGCGCCGCGGGCGAGCGCGAGATGAAGGGCATACGCGTCGTCTCCTCGGGCGGTGGCTCGGGCGAAGTGCGCGTGCGCGCCGAGTTCGACAAGTCGCAGGCGAGCGAGTACGTAGAGCGAGACGGCCGCGTGGTCTCCTTCAACTCAGGCGCGTCCGTCGAGCTTGACGTTTACGTGCCGCGCAACTCCGCGCTCTTCGTCTCGTCGGGCGACGGGCGGATAAGGGTCGAGGGCGTGAGCGGCGAGCTGACCGTCAACACCGGCGACGGCTCGATTGACGTGTCGGGCGGGGCGGGCCGCCTGCGGGCGACGACGGGCGACGGCGCCGTGAGGGTCGCCGACTTCGAGGGCGAGGCCGATGCGCGCACCGGCGACGGCCGCATCACCCTGGACGGCCGCTTCCGCAAGCTCTCGGCGCGCACGGGCGACGGCACCATCTCGCTCACAATCCCCGCGGACGCGAGCTTCACGATTGAGACCGACGCCGAGTCGGTCGTCAACGACGGGTTCGCAGTCTCGCAAGACCCCGGCGAGGGGCGCGTGCGCCGCTGGCGCGTCGGCTCGGGCGGCGAGGTCTTCTCGCTGCGCACAGGCGACGGCCACGTGATTCTTAGGCGTCGTTAACAACGACGCCCCCGCGCGTCAGAAGTAGAGAGAAAGGCGGAAGCCCGACCTTAAGGGAGGGCGTAAACCGTAGGTTCAGATGCGCCCCCTTAAGGTCGGGCTTCCGCCTTCTTTACGGCCGTCCACTTCTTTGAAAAAGTTTATGAAGCCTCGAAATCTCCTGAAACCTTGGGTGGTGGTCGCTCGTCTAACAAGGCGCTTAAGGAACAGTGGTTGAGCCCACGTCGGTCTTTCAGGGTCAGCCTCGCCCGTACGGAACGGATACGAAAAATACAGTTAATTGGACACTCCCACCCTGCGGGAGCACTTCGGACAGTTATGATTAAAAAGGCCCTGCACCTTGCCGCCCTCTTCGCGCTCGCGCTCAACTCGCTCGCCCTAGCCCCGCTCCCGGCGCGTGCCCAGCAGGTGGCCTCGAACTCCCGGCCGCGCACGACCGCGCCGGGCGGGACGGCCGGCTCGCCGCTGCTCAAGCGCATGGCCCTTCGTGCCGAGGAGACGGCCGAAGGCACGCGCGTCCGCGTCGCTTCCGACGCGCCCGTTGACGGCTACGAGGCTTACGCCGAGGGCGGCCGCTTCGTCGTCTTGATACCGCAGGCGAGCGCCGCGGCGCTCCCGACCGAAGGGCTCGCGGGGCGCGGCTTCGAGTCGTTGACGGCAGAGCAGCGCGGCCACGACGCCGTGCTCCTGTTCACGCCGAGGCAGGGCTTCGCGCCGCGCGTGCGCGCCAGCTTCAACCGCCTCGACGTGCTCTTCGTCGCGCAGCAGTCGGGCGGCTCCGGCGCCGAGACCGCGGCGACCGCAACGCCCACGCCCTCGCCCGTGCCGGCGCCGCCGCCCTCCTCGACGGCCGCGCCCGCCGACGGCGACCCCTCGAAGGCGCCGCTCACGCCCGCCGTGCCCACGAGCGAGGCGGCCAAGTCGAACCTGAACCCGCCCGCGACGAAGGCGGCGCGCCTCGCCGCGCTGCTCACTCCCGAGAAGGCTAACCCCGTCACCATACCCAAGACGGAGAAGGCGCCGGTGATTGACGGCAAGCTCGACGACGAGGTCTGGAAGTCGGCCGCCGTCTTCAAGGACTTCATACAGTACCGCCCGGAAGACCTGGTCGCGCCGACGAAGCAGACCGAAGCCTACATCACCTACGACGCGAAGTTCCTCTACGTCGCCTTCAAGGCGTTCGACGAGAAGGACAAGGTTCGAGCCACGGTCGCCAAGCGCGACGCCGTCTTCGACGACGACTGGGTCGGCATCTGGCTCGACACCTTCAACGACGGCCGCCGCGCCTACGAGCTCATCTTCAACCCCCTCGGCATACAGGCCGACGCCATATTCACCGAGGGCATCAACGAGGACTTCAGCGTTGACATCGTCCACGAGTCGAAGGGCTCGATCACGGACGACGGCTTCGTCGTCGAGGTAGCAATCCCGTTCAAGTCTCTGCGCTACACGGCGGGCAAGGACAAGAAGTGGGGCCTGCACCTGCTGCGCACCATCAAGCGCTTCAACAACGAGCAGAGCACGTGGATGCCCATCTCGAAGGACAACTCGAGCCTGCTCGGGCAGAGGGGCTACATCACGGGCCTCGAAGGCGTCTCGGCCGAGCGCACGCTCGAGATAATCCCGAGCTTCACGGCGTCGCAGACGGGCCAGAGAGTCAACCGCCCCATCCCCGGCGCCCCCGACGCGCGCGCCTTCACGCCCGTTGACCGCATGCTCAACAAGCCCGTCGAGTTCGACCTCGGCGTCACGTCGAAGTTCACCATCACGCCGCAGATAACGCTCGACTTCACCTACAACCCCGACTTCGCGCAGGTCGAGGCCGACGCGACCGTGGTGACTGCCAACCAGCGCTTCCCCATCTTCTTCGAGGAGAAGCGCCCCTTCTTCCTCGAAGGCAAGGAGATATTCGAGACGCAGATCAGCGCCGTCCACACGCGCACCATCGTTGACCCCGACTACGCCGTGAAGCTGACGGGCAAGCAGGGCCGCAACACCTTCGGCGTGCTCCTCGCCTCAGACCCGAACCCCGGCCGCCTGACCGACGACGAGCTCGACTTCCTCAAGCGCACGGAGGGCGAGCGCGGCCTCTCCGACTCAGACCGCGCGCGCCGCAACGCCCTGCTCGGCATATTCGACAAGAACGCCACGGTCGGCATCCTCCGCCTCAAGCGCGACGTGGGCAAGGAGAGCTTCATCGGCTTCCTCGGCACCAGCTACGACTTCCTCGACCGCCACAACCAGGTCGCCGGCTTCGACTCGCGCTTCCGCCTGAACAAGACGACGACGCTTTCGGCGCAGGTCTTGGGCAGCACGACGCAGGCGCCCTTCTTCTTCGCCGAGGAGGCGCGCACCGACGACCGGCGCGTCAGCGGCATGGCCTACTCCGTCTATCTCAACAACAGCGGGCGCAACTGGGGCTACGAGCTCGGCTCGACGGGCCGCTCTCGCTTCTTCCGCGCCGACGTGGGCTTCAACCGCCGCTTCGACACTAACAATCCGACCTTCTTCGCGCGCTACAACTCGGACGAGAAGCCGAAGGCCGCGATAGTCGCTTGGCGCGTCTATAACTTCATGGGGTCGAACTTCGACTGGCGCGGGCGCGGGCAGCGCTTCGTCAACGAGTCGCAGCTACAGCTCCGCATGCAGCGCCAGACCTTCATCGGCATCGGCTTCGAGAAGGGCTTCGAGCGCGTCTTCGAGGACGAGTTCGGCGGCACGCGCGAGGCCATCGGCCGCCAGACGGTCGAGACCTTCGCGCCGCTCATCGGGCGGGAGGCCGCGTCGGCGCTGTCCCCCTGCGACCCGACAGGCTTCACGGCGCCCGTCATCCCCGACGACCCCACGACGCCCGACGTGAACGAGGAGCGACGGCTCGCGCGCTGCACCTTCGCGGGGGCGGCCACCGAGCGCAGGGCCGACCGCACCAACCTCTACGGCTACTTCGAGACCGTGCCTTCGAAGAAGTACGCCTTCTTCATGTTCACCTCGTACAACTGGGGCGTGCTCGACTTCGACTTCGGCTCGGGCAGCCCGCGCTACCCGCGCATAAGCCCGGCGGCGCTCGCCGCCCGGCAGGTGGGCCGCAACGCGCCGCAAGACCCCGGCGCCGGCAACGAGTTCTACTGGGAGTCAACCATACGCTACAAGCCGACGGACGCCATCAACTTGTCGCTCTTCTACGTCAAAGACCGCCTGACCCGCAGCGACACGGGCCGCGTCGCCTTCGACGACAACATCTTCACGCTGCGCGGCACCTACCAGTTCACGCGCTTCTGGTTCGCGCGCGCCCGCGTTGACTACTCGACGCTCGCCTCGCGCGTGCGCATGCAATACCTCCTGGGCTGGGCGCCGAACCCCGGCACCTCCTTCTACGCCGGCTACAACGACGACCTCAACCGCAACGGCTTCAGCCCATTCACGGGCGAGCTAGAGCCCGGCTTCCGCCGAAACGGCCGCACCTTCTTCATCAAAGCCTCCTACCTCTTCCGCAAGAGCTTCGGGAACTGAAGGGCGCCGACCCGTAGGAGAGACTGAGGGGGCCGACGGTTTGACTCCGTCGGCCCTTCCGTCTTTTGACGATTCACGCCGCAGGATTTACGATTAGCTCCCAACTCTCTGAGACCTTTCCGACCGAAAGAGGAGCCCAACCGATGAGAAAGTTTTTGACCCTTGCCTGCGCCGCCCTGCTGCTCGCGTCAAACGTGCTCGGGCAGGGAGGCGGGGCGACAATTGTGCCGGGCGACAACCTCGTCGTCGAGGGCGTGCCGGCCATCCCGGCCTCGCTCGCCGAGGAGGTGAGGCGCTACACGGAGTTCCGCTCGGCGGGCCTAGCCGGCTGGCACCCCGCGCGGCGCGAGATGCTCATAGGCACGCGCTTCGGCGACACCAACCAGGTTCACCTCGTCAAGACGCCCGGCGGCGCGCGCACGCAGCTCACCTTCTTCCCCGACCGCGCCGGGGCCGTCGGCTTCAGGCCGAAGACCGGCGACTACTTCGTCTTCAACAAGGACACCGGCGGCAACGAGTTCTACCAGTACTACCGCTACGACGTGGCGACGGGCGACGTGACGCTCCTGACAGACGGCAAGTCGCGCAACACTAGCGCCGACTGGTCTAACGGCGGCGAGTGGCTCGCCTACAGCTCGACGCGCCGCAACGGCCGCGACAACGACATCCTTCTGGTCAACCCCGCGCGGCCCGACACGACGCGCGTGCTCGCCCAGAACGAGGGCGGGGGCTGGGGCGCGTCCGACTGGTCGCCCGACGACAAGCAACTCCTCGTCGTCGAGTTCCTCTCAGCCAACGAGAGCTACCTCTGGCTCATTGACGCCGCGACCGGCGCCAAGACCCTCGTCACGCCGAAGGGCGGCGCCGAAAAGGTCTCCTACGGCGGCGGCGAGTTCAGCCGCGACGGGCGCGGCCTCTACGTCACGACCGACCGCGGCTCCGAGTTCCGCCGCCTCACCTACCTCGACCTCGCGACGAAGGAGCACACCTACCTCACCGACCACATCAAGTGGGACGTTGACTCGTTCCGCCTCTCGCCCGACGGCCGCAGCATAGCCTTCGTCACGAACGAGGACGGCGTCGGGCGCCTGCGCCTGCTCGACACGCGCACTCGAAAGGAGCTGCCGGCTCCACGGCTTCCCGTCGGGCTGGTCGGCGGGCTCAACTGGCACGAGAACGGGCGCGACTTGGGGTTTAACCTCTCGTCGGCGCGCTCGACCTCCGACGTTTACTCGCTCGACGTTCGCACCGGCAAAGTCGAGCGCTGGACGGAGAGCGAGACGGGCGGCCTCAACACCTCGCAGCTCCCCGAGCCCGAGCTCATCAAGTGGAAGAGCTTCGACGGGCGCGAGATGAGCGGCTTCCTCTACATGCCGCCCGCGCGCTACAACGGCCCCCGGCCCGTCATCATCAACATACACGGCGGCCCCGAGGGCCAGGCGCGGCCCGGCTTCATCGGGCGCAACAACTATTTCCTGAACGAGATGGGCGTCGCCATGCTCTTCCCGAACGTGCGCGGCTCGTCCGGCTACGGCAAGACCTTCCTCCAGCTCGACAACGGCTTCAAGCGCGAGGACACCTACAAGGACATAGGCACCCTTCTCGACTGGATAGCCGTGCAGCCGCGGCTCGACAAGGAGCGCGTGA
>DASPKR010000661.1:0-7153 GCA_035627975.1 Pyrinomonadaceae bacterium
CCCCTCGGCGGCCGTCCGCACCGTGCCGCGGCCCATGAGCCTGTTTATCTCGTCCACCGCGCGCATCACTCTCCGGTGCCGCTCGCGGTCGCGCGCGTCGAACAGTCCCGCCTGCGCGGGCGACTCCGGCACCAGGTCTAAGAGCATCACGCCAGCCTTTTTGTACTCAAAGCCCTCGCGGTAAGCGCGCTCCGCGCAGGCGCGCGCGTAAGCCACAAGCTCCGTTATCAAGGCGGTCGGGACGGGCAGCGCGGCGGAGGCCGAGCCCGAGTGTTGCGGCCCGCGCGAGAAGCGGCCCGTCTCGACGAAGACGAGCAGCGCCGTCGCCGCGAGCCCCGCCCGCCGCAGCTTTTCGGCAGCGCGCGTGACGTGGAAGGCGACCGATTCGCAAAGCTCCGCGAGCGCGACGACGGGGCGGCCGAACGACCTCGAAGAAGTGACGCTCCTTCGCGGCCGCGGGGCTATTTCGAGCGGCAGGCACGGAACGCCGCGCAGCTCGTTCAATATGCGCGCGCCCACGACGCCGAGGCGCGCACGCGCCCAGTGCTCGTCCGCGCGCGAGAAGTCGAGCGCGGTCGCCACGCCCGCCCCCCTCAGCACGCGCGCACGCGCCGGCCCCACGCCCCAAACGTCCTCGACGCGCACTCGCGCGAGCGCCTCCTTCAGATAGACCGGGCTCGTGAGGTTGACGAAGCCGCGCGCCCGCTCCGACCGCTTGGCGACGCGCGCGGCGAGCTTCGCCAGAGTCTTCGTCGGCCCGACGCCGACGGTGACGGGCAGCCCCGTCCACTTCAGGATTCTTTCCCGCATCGCGTCGGCCGCCTCGCGCGCCTTCCCCTCGCACGTCGCCTCGACGCGTAGGAAGGCTTCGTCAATCGAGTATCGCTCTATCTCCGGCGTGAAGCCTTCGAGCACCTCGAAGAGGCGCCCAGACATGTCGCCGTAGAGCGAGTAGTTCGACGAGAAGACCTCGACGCCGTGCTCCTCGACCGCCCGCGCCGCCTCGAACAGCGGCGCCCCCATCCTTATCCCGGCCGCCTTCGCCTCCTCCGAGCGCGAGATGACGCAGCCGTCGTTGTTCGACAGCACGACGACCGCGCGCCCGCGCAAGGCGGGGTCGAACGCACGCTCGCACGACACGTAAAAGTCGTTGCAGTCTATGAGCGCGAAGCCGTGCGCCATGAAAGTCGGAGGCGTCGGCGCGCCCGACGCATCCCTCCGTCAGTAAGAGCGTATGGCGTGCATAACGCGGCCCCAGACCTCGAAGTCCATCCCCTCTATAACCTCGATGGGCTGGTAGCCGTCGTTCTCCGGCATGAGCCATATGCGCCCCTCGTGTATGCGCAGGCGCTTGACACATAGCTCGTCGCCTATGCGGGCGATGACGATGTCGCCGTCGTCGGCTTCCACCGCGCGGTCAACGACGAGGATGGAGCCGGGGTCAATCCCCGCGCCCTGCATCGAGTCGCCCGAGACGCGCACGTAGAAGGTCGCTACGGGGTGCTTTATGAGGTAGCGGTTGAGGTCGAGCCGGCCCTCTACGTAGTCCTCGGCCGGCGAGGGGAAGCCGGCCGAGACCGAGGCCGAGACGAGCGGCCGCGCCCACTTCGTCGAGCAGTCGGGCCACAGCACGGCCTCGACGTTCGCGTAAGATTGCATCATTTGTGTTTCACCCGTGGTTGAATGTGCCAACGACGGGATTCTAGCGGGAGCGGGCGGGGGATTACAAGAGTTTTTTTCGGGAATGAATCTCGGGGCGCGGGGCGCGCCTACGGCGGGCGTCGCCCGCGGCGCAAGGCCCCGGGCGACGATGCGCGTGCAGCCTGGCTCCGGCGCTCAGAGGCGCCCGGTCAGTAGCAGTATGATTATGATGAGCAGTATGAGGCCGAGCAAGCCGCTCGGGTAGTAGCCCCAGCCCCGGCTGTAGGGCCAGGCCGGCGCCGCCCCGATGAGCAGAAGGATCAGGATGATGATAAGAACGGTTGTCACGCCGCCCTCCTTTCCGGACTGTCTCTTGAAATGGGTTTCCCTGCGACTGAGTTTTATAACACCCCGCCTCGCCGGTCAACATTTAAATTCGGGGGGGGGCGGGGCCGGCCTTAAAGCGCCCCTTCACGGAGCAACTCCTCTACGTGCCTTTCCCAGGTGTAATCCGCCGCCCAGCGTATGAATTTCTGCTGGCCGTTCAGCACGGGCTCGAGCCTGAGACATCCGTCCACGCCCATCACGCCTAACGGCACAACGTAAATAGCCCCGGCCGGCGGGTAGTAAACGGCGAAGTAATCAACCTCGCCCTTCCTGTACTTTCTCATCCCGTTTTGTTTTGAGTCTCTAATGCGTCGCCGCCCCTTGAAGAGCAGGCACCCTTTGCACAGCCACCCCGTTTTGACCTGCACCTTTAGCAACCGCTCGCCCGTGTCAACGATAAGGTCGTAAGCGCAGCCGTTGCCGAATGGCACGGAGACGTAGAAGCCCGCCCTCATGTAAGCCCCGAGGACGGCGGCCTCGCTGATGTTGCCGACATTGTTTGTGGACATGTCTTCCCCTCCTCTCACACAAAGAGTTTGAGGCGAAAGGGATCGCGGGTGTGTTAATTGGGTGGGATGTGGTTGAGTGCTCCCGGCTGGATTCCAACCAGCGGCCTATCCCTTAGGAGGGGATCGCTCTATGCAGCTGAGCTACGGGAGCACAACGCTGTAGAAGTTAGCAGACGGGCGGGCGGCGAGTCCAGCCGTTGGGTCAGGACTGGTACTTGATGAGCGAGCGCACGTCGTAGCCTTCCAGCTTCTTGCGGCCGGGGAGGAACTCCAGCTCGACGACGAAGGCGAGGCCGACTACGTGACCTCCGAGCTGCTCGACGAGGTCAACGACGGCGCGGGCCGTGCCGCCGGTGGCGAGAAGGTCGTCGGCTATGACGACACGGTGGCCGGAGCCGACGGCGTCGCGGTGAATCTGTAGCGCGTCCTGGCCGTACTCCAGGTCGTAAGAGATGGAGGCACACTCGGAAGGGAGCTTGCCGGGCTTGCGAGCGGGGACGAAGCCCGCGCCGAGGTGGTAGGCCATCGCGGGCGCGAAGATGAAGCCGCGCGCCTCGATGCCGACGACGGTGTCAACGCCCGAGCCCTTGAACTGCTCGGCGAGCGCGTCCACGCACCCGCGCAGGCCCTCCGGGCTCTTGAGAAGCGTCGTTATGTCGTAGAAGTTTATGCCCGGCTTCGGGAAGTCAGGCACCTCGCGTATGAGCGACTTGAGATGATCCATTGTTATCTTTCGATTCTGAAGGCCGGGTACTGGCCCGTGGGCTCGACGTTGACCTCCTCGACCTGCTCGACGCGCGCCCACTGGGGGCCGGCGGCGAGGTCGTGCTTGAAGCCCTCGATGCCTTCGGGCGAGCCCTCGGCGAGGGCCTCGACGCGGCCGTCGGGGAGGTTTCGGACGTAGCCTGTAACCTGGTGGCGCGCGGCCACGCGCTGCGCGAAGAAGCGGTAGCCGACGCCCTGCACGTCGCCGCTCACTAAGTACCGCCGCGCGACTTTCATCCCAAGCCCCCTCGCCGTTAAGTCAGGACGGGCTATCCTAAAGTAAACGCGGCGGGGAATGCAATTCACCCGCGCGGCACCAATTCCACTATGCGAACGCCGCCCGCCGGGACGCGCACTCTCACGAGCCGGCGCGGCGCGTCGCCCTCGATTTTCAGCTCCGAGCCCGTCGTCCACTCAGAGGCGCGCGCGAGGTCAGAGCCCCGGAGGTCTAGCGTAACGTCGGCCCACTCGTCGCGGTTGACCTGCGCGAGGCCCTGCTGCGGCTTATAGACGCCGCGGTTGTTTATGAGGGTTACGACCCAGCCGCGCTCGTTGCGGTTGACGAGGTGCTCCACGTCGCCCGAGACGTTCACGGGCGTCGCGTCGGCGAAGAGGTGCGCGAGCGCGTGGGCTGCGGCGGGGACGAGGCGGCCGTCGAGCCCTAGTAGGTCGGGGACGGCGCAGAAGACGACTCGGCCGCGCCCGAGCCGGTTGACGGTGACGACGGCGTCGCCGTTCGGGGCTTTTATCAGAGCCTGCGCGCCGCGCGGCTCTACGCGCTCGTAGCGGAAGACCTGCCCGGCCAATTCCGCCGCCGCTTCGCCCTGAGCGGCGCAGTCTGCGTCGTCGGCCTCGGCCTCGGCGTTCATCGGCCTAACGCCGAGCAGTTCGGCCGGCAGCCCTTTCGTCTGCGCCGCGTTGACGAAGACTGTACCGCCCGCCCGCACGTATGCGGCGAGCTTCGCGGCCCAGGCGGGTGACCAGTTGACGCGCCCGCCGACGACGACGGCGCGGTACGAGTCGGCTGCTTCGGCGCCCTCTTCGGAGGCGACGAGCACGTCGAAGATGTCGCCGAAGGCCGCGTTGGTGAAGGCCTGTCGGTCGGCCGTCGCCGGCTCGCCCTCGTCCGCGGCGGCCGGGTAGTAGGCCGCGAGCATCAGCTCGCGTATGGCATGGTCGTGACGGCCCGGCGGCGAGACGCCGAACGGGTAGTGCGGCCAGTCCGTCATCTCGAAGCCGTGCGCGGGGTCGAGGAGGAAGGCGACGGGCGTGTAGGGCGTGCCGCGGTCGGGGTGGCGCTCGGCGAAGCGCATGAACTCTTCGGTGATGCGGCCGAGCGGGTTTAGCTGGAACGGGTGCTCGCCGGGGCCGGGCTTGAAGAACTGGTCGAAGCCCTGTTCGAGATAGACGGCCGAGGCGCCGGCCATGTAGTAGAGGAAATAGTTCTTCCTGTACCACGAAAGCGACGGCCCCATCGTCGCGCCGTAGCGCGTGTGGAAGAAGTGCGCGGGGCCTGCGAAGTTCTGCGAGGCGGTGAAGGTCGTGGCGGTGTCGCCGAAATTGGGCGCGTGGTAGTAGAGGAAGTTGGCTCCGTACTGCCGCGCCGCCCCGCGCGTGAAGGCTATGCGCATGGCTGTCACGGGCTGCACGGCCGCCGTCTCCATCCCCAGCGTTCGCACGCCCCAGCGCGCGAGCGCGTGCGCGTAGGTCGTGCTCGAAGTTGACTGCGCCGGGATGAGCCTGTCCCACATGGCGCCCGTCTGCGCGCCCTGGAACATGCCGCGCCACTTCTGTTCGAGCGCGAGCGTGTAGGCGGCGCGGTGCGCCTCCAGCAACTGCGCGCGCGAAGACTCGGGCGAGAACTTCGTAGAGGCCGAGACGGCGGGCCAGACGTGGCCGATGCTCTCGCCGGAGATCCACCCGAGGAACTGCTCGCGCAGCTCTCCCGTCAAAAGCCGGAAAGCCTCCTGGCCCTCGCCGTCGGGGAAGCGCGCCTCGCCGTAGTTGATGAGCACGGCGAAGGGCGTGCGCGTCTCGCGCAGGTAGCGCAGGAAGGGCGTGCCTTCCTTCAGGTGCTTGTGAAGATTGTTGATGTAGATGACAGGCACGACGAGCTTCGACGAGAAGAGCGGGACGTCGCGCGCTCCCTTGTACTTCTCGACGAAAGCCTCGACGGGCTCGGCGTTGAAGGGGAAGAGCGGGCGCGACTCTGCCGGCTCGTCGTACATCGGCCAGAACTGCTCTGCGATGTTCCAAGGCATCTGGAAGTCGCGGCCCGCGAGCGGCGCACGGCGCCACGCCGCGGGCGTCTTCGCCCCGGCCGTTTCCCTCTCGAAGAGCGGCGAGAGCGGCGGCCTCTTCCCGGCCCACTCGCGCAAATAACGCTGCGCGGCGAAGGGAGGCTTCCGGCGCCCCTCGGGCCTGTAAGCGAGGTCGTTGGTGACGAGCAGGCAGTCAACGTGGCGGCGAGCGTCGGCCGCGCGCTCGACTTCGACGCTGAGGCGCGCCCGCCCCTTCTTCAACGCGGCCGGCGCGCCGTCCCAGGCGAAGGCCCAGCCCCAGTACATGCTCACCTCGTCGCTCGGGTCAATCACGTCCGCGGCGCCGAATTCGCGGCGGAAGACCTCCCTGTCCTGCTGGCTGATTCTGACGACGAAGTTCTCGCTACGCCGCGCCCAGTCGGCGTAGCGCGCCCAGACGCGGTATTCGCCGTCGCGCGGGATTTCTATCTCCTGATAGAGCACGGCGCGCGTCTCGTCTGCGCTCGCCGCTACGGAGTTCCACTCGCTCTCACCGCCCTGCGACCACTCGGCAGAGACGCCGGGGCCGTTCATGCCCCAGCCCGGAGCGGCCGAGCGCGGGCGGTTCATCCAGGAGGGGTTGACGTGCGGCTCGTTGCGCTCGTCAACGGATACGCCGCTCATGTTCTCGGCCTCCAGCCAGAGGTACTCGGCGTGCAGCGACGAAGCGGCTGACGGCTTCGTCGTTGCGGCGACCTGCGTGAGCGCCGGGCAGAGGGAGGCCGACGAGAGGAGGAGCGCGGCTAAGATGCGTTCGAGTCGTTTCGGCATGGCTCTCGTGAAGCAAAAAGGGAGAGCTTAGAAAAACTCTCCCTTAGCGCCAAACTTCTTCTCTACGGAGTTCACCCGATGGCGTCGAGGCACTCTTCGAGCGGCATCTGCCGGCAGGTGAACATGGGCGTGTCGCGCAGGGTGTAGCGGCTTGCCTTCGACTCGCGCAACTCCTGCACGAGGTCGAGGAAGTCCGACGGAGTGTCTGTCTCGAAGGCGACGACGAACTCCTGGTCGTCGAGGCCGAACGAGTAGGTCGTGTGCAGCTTCACCGAGCGGTACTTCGAGCCGACGCGGATGTGCTCGTCCATCATCTCCTGCCGCTGCTCGACCGGCAGCGCGTACCACTCGCGCGTCTTGACGAAGGGATAGACGAACAGGTACTTCGAGCGGCCCGGCACGATGTGCAGGCGGTCTTCGACGTGCTCGGGGTTGTCCTTGTCTATGTACATCGAGCGCTTCGTCATCGAGAGGAAGCTCTGCGTCACGTCGAGGTAGCGGCCGAGCGCCGTGCCGTTTATGCGCGCCGACATCTCCTGGAACGGGTCGAGCGAGTAGCCTATGCGCCAGACCATGAAGTCAACGTTCGAGCGCAGGCCCACAATCGAATAGGTGTGTATGAGCAGGTCGCGCCGGTACGAGCCGAACAGCCCGACAAGCTCGCGCTTGGCCTCATCCTTCTCGGCAGCGCTGAGCGAGCGCCACTCGGGCCTCGCCTTGTAGAAGGTGAAGGTGACGAACTGGCGCGGGAGGGCGGCGCGCTGCTCCGGCGCCTCGTCC
>DASPKR010000662.1:0-2837 GCA_035627975.1 Pyrinomonadaceae bacterium
TAGCGTGACCTCTTCGCCCATCGAGGCCCGCGCGGCGCCGGCCTCGGCCGCGAAGCGGAAGCCGGAGGAGTCGCAGAAGAGATCGAAGGCCATATACGAGCGCCCGCGCCGGAGCGCCGCCAGCACGTTCTCCGCCGTCGGTCGCTCGCCCTTCGGGAGCAGCACGTGGTTGCGCACGATGCGGAAGCTCCGCTCGTAAGGGTCTAGCCTGAAGGAGAAGAGACTTTCGCCTTCCCGGCCGCCGAGGCTCAAGCCGACGTTCGCGTGCGCGTCGTTGCCGGCGACGGCCGAGCGGCGTGCGCCCGCGGCGTTCAGCTCGTCCCACTTCGAGAGGTTCGCGGCGGGCCTGTCATAGAAGGTCACGAAGAGGAGTTCCGGGTAGCTCCAGTAAGACCATAGGCCGTCGAAGAAGAGGCGCGCGAAGCTCGCGTCGCGGGCGTCGGTGTAGAGGTTATAGACCTCCAGCCCGTCGTAGCCGTCGAGACGCCAGTCGCGAACCTGCCCGGGGTAGGCGACGAGCGCGAGACGGTTCTCCGTGGCCGCGAGGTTGATGAGCTGCTGAAGGCTCACCGACTCGGCCTCGGGCGGTTGCCGGTCGAAGCCGGGCGCGACAAATAAACGTTCCCCGCCGCGCGCGACCAATTCGCTCCCGTTGATGAAGACGACGCCTTCGTGCTCGCCCTTCAGGGTCGCCTCGGCCGTGTTGACGTGCGAGGCCGGGTGCTCGGTCATCACGACGAAGGCGAGGCCGTTAGCGCGGGCGGCGCTGACTATCTCTTCGGGCCTGCCCGTCGTGTGGCCGCCGAGCGAGGAGTGCACATGGAAGACGCCGGCATGGTCGCCGAAGTCGTCATCGAGCGGGGCGGGCGCGCGCCGTGAGTTGGCCTCCGCGATACGCGCGCGCAGTCGGCCTAGCTGATAGCGCCTGTACGCGAACGGCGCCTGCGAGAGCGCCAGCAGCACGACGAGCGCGAGCAGGATGCGCGCCCGCCGCCTTCGGGGTCGGCGCCGCGCGCCCACGCTCTCGACAGGATCGCCGGCTGCGCTCAAGCGTTCGTCTCTTCGTCGAGGAAGTCAACGGAGGCCACGTGCGCGCTTATCTCTTTGCCGAGCGCGACGACGGCGAGGTGCTCGGGGTGGTTCGTATAAACGTCGAGCGCGGCGAGGTCGCGGAAGACTGCGACGAGGCCCGTGTCGTAGGAGCGCGCGAGGCGCAGCACGTCCGTGCCTACGGCGAAGCTCTCGATCTCGGGGATGTGCGCGGGCAGGGCGCGCAGCCGCTCGACGTGCTCGCGCCGCGCGCCCTCGCCGGCCTCCGCCTTGTACTTCCAGATGACGATGTGCGTCAGCATCCTCTCCCTCCCTCTCCTTTCGAGACGGCCGCGAGCTGTTCGTTGAGCAGCCGCCACGCGCGTGCGACGTGCTCTTCGGTGGTGCGTATATTCCCGACGGCGAGGCGGAGTGTGAGCACGCCGCGGAGCTTCGTGTGAGAGATGAAGATTTTGCCGGTGGCGTTGACGGCGTTCATGAGCCGCTCGTTCAGAGAGTCCTGGCGCGCTGTCCTCTCGTCTTCGGCCTCGCCTTCGGCACGGTTGCGCGCGCGGAAGCAGACGACGCTGAAGGGGACGGGCGCGAGCAGCTCCCAGTCGGCAGACTCCTCGACCCACGAGGCGAACAGTCGTGCCAGTCGGCAATGCTCTCGTATTCGCGCGGCCAGGCCCTCGCGGCCGAAGTAGCGGATTATCATCCATAGCTTGAGCGCGCGGAAGCGGCGGCCGAGCTGCACGCCGTAGTCGGAGCCGTTGCGAACCTCGCCCGCCTCGGCGGTGCGCAGGTACTCGGGCGTGAGCGTGAAGGCGCGGCGGAGCACGTCGAGCCTGCGCGAGTAGAGGGCCGACAGGTCGAAGGGCGTGAAGAGCCACTTGTGCGGGTTGGTGACGAGCGAGTCGGCGCGCTCGCAACCCTCGAAGTGCTGGCGAAGCTCGGGGACGACCGCCGCCGAGCCGGCGTATGCCGCGTCAACGTGGAGCCAGAGCCCCTCGTGCTCGCACACGTCGGCGATAGCAGACACGGGGTCAACGCTCGTCGTCGAGGTCGTGCCGACCGTCGCGACGACGCAGAAGGGAAGGTCGCCGCGCTCGCGGTCGGCCTTGACCATGCGCGCGAGCGCCGCAGAGCTCATGCGGAACTCGTCGTCCGCGGGAACTTTGCGCAGGGAGCTTTGCCCGAGCCCGAGCGCGATCAGCGACTTTTCGACCGACGAGTGCGACTGCTCGGAGGCGTAGAGCCGGAGGGGCGGGAGGTCTGCGCGGCCGCTCATCCCCTCCTCGCGTATGCGCAGGCCGAGCGCCTCGCGCGCGGCGGCGACGGCGTGCATCGTCGCGACCGACGCCGTGTCGTAGATGATGCCTTCGAACTCGCGGGGCAGCCCCGTCATCTGCCGCAGCCAGTCGAGCGCGACCTCCTCCAACTCGGTCGAGGCGGGCGAGGTGCGCCAGAGCATCGCCTTCGCGTCGAAGGCCGCGGCCAGTAGCTCGCCCAGTATGCCGGGCGCCGAGGCAGAGGTGGCGAAGTACGCGAAGAATGAAGGGTGGTTCCAGTGCGTGAGCGCGGGCGTTATGAGTCGGTCAACGTCTGCGACTATCTCGGGCATGGGCTCGCCACGCTCGGGCGGCGACTGAGGCAGTTGCGAGCGCAGCTCGCCCGGCCGAACCTGCGCGAGCACGGGCAGGCGGCCTACGTGCGCAAGGTAATCCGCGACCCAGTCAACCATCTCGCGCCCGAAGCGCCGGAACTCTTCCGGGCTCATGTCGCCGAGCGGCGGCGCATGGCCCGCC
>DASPKR010000663.1:0-2817 GCA_035627975.1 Pyrinomonadaceae bacterium
GCCCTCGGCGCCCAGCTCGACGCCCTCGTAGAGCTTCTGCGCCACCATCATCGTCTTCTTGACGGGGAAGCCGAGCTTGCGCGAAGCCTCCTGCTGCAATTTCGACGTGATGAAGGGCGGGACGGGGTTCCGGCGGCGCTCCTTCGTCGTCACGTCCGAGACGACGAACCGCTGCGCTTCGGCCTCCGCGACGAGCGAGCGCGCCGTCTCCTCGTCGCCGATGAGGATTTCGCTCTTCTTAACGTCCTGGTCGAAGTTCGAGGTCTTGACCGTCTGCTCGCCCACCTTGAAGAGGCGCGCGTCGAAGGCGGGCGGCAGTTTCGCCGAGAGGTTCGCGGCGATTGTCCAGTATTCGGTCTTGACGAAGCGCTCTATCTCGCGCTCGCGCTCGACGACCATCCGGAGCGCGACCGACTGCACCCGGCCCGCCGAAAGCCTCCCGCCGATTGTTCGGCAAAGCAGCGGCGAGACCTTGTAGCCCACGAGCCGGTCGAGGACGCGGCGGGCCTGCTGCGCGTCAACGAGGTGCTGGTCAATCTGCTTCGGCTCCTTGAAGGCGTCCTGCACGGCCCGCTTCGTTATCTCGTTGAACATCACGCGGAACGAGGGCTTCTTCGGGCGCTTCGGGACGATCTCCTCGGCTAAGTGCTGGCAGATGGCCTCGCCCTCGCGGTCGGGGTCGGCGGCGAGGTAGATGGCGTCGGCGGCCTTCGCGGCCTGCTTCAGCTCGGAGAGAATCTTTCGGTTGTTGCGCTTCTTCGTGTCCGGGATTACTTCGTAGGTCGGCTCGAAATTCTTCTCTACGTCAACGCCCAGCCCCTTCGACGGCAAGTCCTTGACGTGCCCGAGCGAAGCCATCACGCGGTAATCCGGCCCCAGATATTTGCTTATCGTCTTCGCCTTCGCGGGCGATTCCACGACCACTAAATTTTTCGTCATTACGCTTCCTTTATTAAACTCCGCGGGGCCCGCGCGTCGCTCCGGCGCCCGCACCGTCCTTTTTTCTAAAAGACTACATTTTCACCTTAGATGCAAACGCCCGCCCGCCGGAGCGCCGCCAGGGCCGGAGAAATCAACAACTTAGCCGCCGCGCCACGCATCTAACCCCTTCGGCCGAAGCGCCCCCGGGTGCGCCCGCGCTCCGTCCGGCGGCCGACGAAAATAGCACCAACGGCGGCCCGGAAGTCAAATAGCGGACGGCGTGCGCCTCGCCCGTTTGACTTGGCACAGAGCAATTTTTATCCTGTCGGCGGAGTTTTTAAACTCGGCGATTTTTATGACCCAAAGCTCCCCCCCGGAAGTTACGCAGCTCCTTAAGAGCTGGAGCGACGGCGACCGCTCGGCGCTCGAACAGCTCCTCCCGCTCGTCTATCGCGAGCTGCACACGCTCGCCTCGCGCTACCTCCGGCGCGAGCGCTCCGACCACACGCTACAGGCGACGGCCCTCGTCAACGAGGCGTACCTCAAGCTCATAGACCAGAAGGAGGTGCGCTGGCAGAACCGCGCGCACTTCTTCGGCGTCGCCGCCCAGGCCATGCGGCGCATACTCGTTGACCACGCCCGCGGCCACATGGCGGCCAAGCGCGGCTCGGGCGGCGTCAAGCTCTCCATAGAGGACAACGAGGCGGCGATTGTTTCGAGCGAGAAGGCCGAGGAGATGGTGGCGCTCGACGAGGCCCTGACGCGTCTCGCCGAGGTTGACCCGCAGAAGAGCCGCATCGTCGAGCTGCGCTTCTTTGGCGGCCTCTCCATCGAGGAGACGGCCGAGGTGCTCGGCATAGGCACGGCCACCGTCATACGCCAGTGGCGCATGGCGCGCGCATGGCTCTTCGACCAGGTTCAGAAGCAGTGACGAGTGACAAGCGGGCGGCGACAAGTTAGAATCGCTCCGCGACCGCGCCGTCCGCCGTTCTCCCGTGAACTTTCTACGCTTTCGTTTTGACTTGTCGCCCGAAGCGCGTCACGCGTCACCGTTTTTCCGATGTCCCCCGAGCGTTTTAAATTAGTCGAGGAGATCTTCAACCAGGCCCTCGACCTGCCTCACGAAGACCGCGGCGAGTTCCTCTCGGACGTGTGCGGCGGCGACGCCTCTTTGCGCGCCGAGGTCGAGAACCTGCTTCGCGCCGACGAGGAGGCCGGCGCCTTCATCTCCGAGCCCGCCTTCGACGTTCGCAGCGTCACCGGGATAGAGCAGCAGCTCTCCGTTCAGCAACAGGCCGCGCCCGAGGAGGACGAGGCGCCGATGACGGGGCGCATCATCGGCGCTTACCGCGTCGTGCGCGAGATTGGGCGCGGCGGCATGGGGACGGTCTATCTGGCCGTGCGCGCCGACGACGCCTTCAACAAGCGCGTCGCCATCAAGCTCGTCAAGCGCGGTATGGACACCGAGTTCATCCTCAAGCGCTTCCGCAACGAGCGGCAGATTCTCGCCTCATTAGACCACCCGAACATCGCGCACCTCCTGGACGGCGGCACGACCGAGGACGGCCTGCCCTACTTCGTTATGGAGTACATACAGGGGCAGCCCGTCGAGCGCTACTGCGACAACGAGCGGCTCTCGATCGCGGAGCGGCTCAAGCTCTTCCGCCTCGTCTGCTCGGCCGTCCACTACGCGCACCAGAACCTCATCATCCACCGCGACATCAAGCCCAGCAACATCCTCGTCACGGCCGACGGCACGCCCAAGCTCCTGGACTTCGGCATCGCCAAAATCCTCAACCCCGAGATCGCCATTGACACCATTGACCCGACGCTGACCTCAATGCGGATGATGACGCCGAAGTACGCCTCGCCCGAGCAGCTGCGCGGCGGCGCGGC
>DASPKR010000664.1:0-3058 GCA_035627975.1 Pyrinomonadaceae bacterium
AAGTAGTTCGGCCGCCGAGCGCCTTCTTCGTCAGCGCTATCTGGCCCGCGTGGTAGAGCGTGTGCTGCACGACGCCGTGCAGCGTGACGTAGCGCGAGGACATCTCCGGGTGAATAGCTTCGTCTGGCCCGTTGTCGTCTAAGGCGATGACGGCCTCGCGCAACGCGCGGTTCGTCTCCTCAAGCTCGCGGAGCGCTTCGGCCCAAGCGGCTTCGGAAGTCTCGGCGGCCGCGGGCCAGTCCTCCGGCGTGTCGTAAATCTGCGCGGGGTCGCCCGAGAGGCGTCGCAGCACGGCGCGCTCCCAGGCTGCCGCGTGCAGGACTAACTCATGGATGCTGTGCGTGTCCTCGAATGGCCGCGCCGCGGCCTGCTCCGCCGTCACGCCCGCGAGTATTTCCTTCATCGAGGGGCCGTGCCACGCGCCGCCCTCGTGGGCGCGCCTCAACTGGTCGGCGATTCTCTCCGTTTCTCTCATGTCGCTGTCTCCCGGCTGCGATTTTGCGCGCGGCGCCGGCCGAAGAGGCGGGGCGCGGCGAAGACCGAGTAGCGGACGGGGCCGCGCGCTTTGGGGCGCCACCAGACCGCCACGGTGCGGCGGCGCACGACCGTGGGGTGCTCCTCTCGGCGGGCGAGGCTTCGGACGAGGAGGCTTATGTCGTGGCGGAAGAGGCGCGCGACGAAGCGGCGCGTGGGGTTCGCGGCGCTTACGCGCGCGCTCTCGAAGCGCAGCAGGTCTAGCGTCCAGCCGGAGCCCATGCGCTCCTCGCGGAGCTTGGCGGTGAGGTACTCGGCGAAGGCGAGCGCGTCGTCGAGGTGCTGGCCGACGCCCTCGCTGCGGTTCTCGTCGGCGTAGCGCATGAAGTGCGCGTTGAAGCGGCCGCGCAAGGCCCTCTGCGTGAGAGGCAGGAGCTTCGCCACCCCCGACAGGCGCTTGTTGTGCAGGGACTCGGAGAAGCGCTTCACTTCCGAGGCGGAGAGGCGCGCAAGCAAACTCGCCTCCGCGTCGTCTAGGCCCAGCTCGCGCCCGACCTTGAGGGGGTCGCCGAAGAAACGCTCGCGCACGGCCGCGTCCGTGTAGAGGCGCGCGAGTGTCTTCTGCATTTCGGCTAGTCCCATCGGCCGTGCTGCCTCCACGTCTCCCGCGCTCGGCCCAGCTCCGATAGAATCTCGGCGAAGGGCGGCAAATTCTCGTCGCGCTCTAGCACGACGCCGCGCACGGGGAAGCGAGCGAGCGCCTCGCCCATCACCTCCCAGACTTCTTCGGGCGTGGGGTGCGAGTGGCTGTCAACGAGCATTCCATGATGCCAGTGACCGCCGACGAAGTGAAGCTGCACGACGCTCTCGGCGGGGAGGCGGTCGAGGAACGCGCGCCAGTCGTAGCCGTGGTTGACGGAGTTGATGTGCAGGTTCGTAACGTCGAGCAGCAGCCCGCAGCCCGTCCGCCCGAGCACCTCGCAGATGAAATCCGCCTCCGTCATCTCGCCGCCCGGCACGGTGAGCGCGTAAGTGATGTTCTCGAGTATCAGCGGCGCCTCAATCTCTCCGCGCACGACCGAGAGGTTGCGCGCGAAGACCTCGGCCGCCTCGCGTGTGAAGACCGTGGGCGTCAGGTGGCCTATGTCTATCCCGCCCGCGCGCGTGAAGGAGGCGTGCTCGCTCCACCAGGGCGGCGAGAGGCGGCGGATAAGTTTAGCGAGCTTGCGCAGGTGCTCGCGGTCAACGCCTTCGGCGCTCCCGAGCGAGAGGCCGAGCCCGTGCGGTATGAGCGTGAAGTGCTCGGCCAGAAGGTTTAGCTCGCGCTCCTTCTCGGCCGTCGCGTCGAGGTAGTGCTCGGCGGTGATTTCGAGGAAGTCAACGCCGCCGCGGTTCATGAATAGGTCGCCGCGGAACGGCTCGCGGAAGCCCAGCCCCACGCCGAGCACGGGGAGGCCGCCCAGCGATGCGGCCGCCCCGGCTTTAACTTCCGCAGCCACCGCACCCACCCCCGCCGCAACCGCCGCCGCAGCTACTGCCGCAACTGCTGCCGCTGCTGCTCCCGCCCGCGCAACTGCTCCCGCCGCCGCTCGAAGAGTTGCACGAAGAGCCGCACGAAGAGCCGCTGTAGCTGCCCGAGGTGTCGGCTACGGCCGCGCGCCGGAAAGAGTCTTGGAAGTAGTTGTACTGCGTGCCGGCGAGCGCGCCGACGCCGAAGACGCCCACGAGCATCAGGAGCGAGGGGTCGAAGGCGTGCGCCGCGGCGTAGTCACCGCCGGCCGCGCTCACCGCGGGCGCCGGCCGCGTGCTCTTCAGCCACTCGAAGGCGAGCCGCAGGCGTTCGAGGTACTCGCGCCCGCGCGCGCTTATGCGCGGCAGCCGGCAGATTTTGTAGAGCACGACGAGGCCGACGACGGCGAAGACGATGAGGAAGCCGACGTTCGTACGGCCGCGTGAGAGGGCTATGAGCAGCTTGTAGCCGCCGAGGCCGACGATGACGAGAGCGCCCGCGAGCGCCACGCGCGCGACGGCGCGCCTCTCGTCCTCGGAGTTAATCAGGCGCTCGCGGCGCAGGTTGTTCTCGTAAGTGGAGCAGAAGGGGCGGAGAAGCGACGGGAGCGCGTCGTCGCGGAAGATGCTCTCGGTCTTGATGGGGGCGGAGGTGGCCGAGAACCAGTCGTATGCGCGCCGCTCGATTGGCGAGAGCGAGCGGCGGTCTTGCACGCCCGCGGCGCGGCCGACGTAGAATCCCGTGCCGACGGTTTTGACTTCGAGAAGGCCCCTCTGCACGAGCGCGAAGACGACGGAGCGCGTCACTTCCGATTCGCCCCCGCGGAGGTACGCGATCTCGTGCGGGTCGGGCGCGGCCGGTATCGCGGGCGGCGGCATCCCCGCCGTCCAGTCGAGCCGTCTGCGCGCGAGCCAGCAGGCGGCGAGCGTCAAGGCGATGGCGCCGCCGTAGAAGATGAGAAAGACGGGGCCGTGCATGTCGGCGATGGGGTTGCTCGTCAGCCAGTCCATAGCGTCTCGCCTCCTCAAACAGCCTCACACTATTACGAACGCCCACGCCCCCTTGTTGCCCGCC